>NZ_JASJVI010000044.1:0-30419 GCF_035019865.1 Cryobacterium sp. 10I5 | reverse complement strand
CCCCACCCCCCGCTTGTGCCCCCCCCCAAAACTCCGCTCTCGCGGATACGGACTGCGGGATACGCGCTGCGGGGTCGTGATCGTCGGCGGTGGCGCGCGGCGGCAGGAGCTCGGTAGGGCAGGGATTGCTCCCACGCGAGGTGGATCCGGCAGGGTCGGCCGGGTAGCATCGTCAATCGACAGTCAGGGAGTGCGCGTGGCCGATGAACCCAGACCCTTCGAGGTCCACGAATCGGGGGCCTTGTTCCACGGCACGAAGGCAGACCTGGCAGTGGGCGACCTGCTGGTGCCGGGGCGTGGATCCAACTTCGAAGCCGGACGAACGACGAATTTCGTCTACCTGTCGGGAACCCTGGATGCTGCGACGTGGGGGGCCGAGCTCGCGGCCGGTGACGGCCGCGGCCGCATCTACATCGTCGAACCGACGGGCGCCCTCGAAGACGACCCCAATGTCACGGACAAGAAGTTCCCGGGGAACCCGACCCTGTCGTATCGCACCCGGGAGCCGGTGACGATCGTCGGCGAACTCGTGGACTGGACAGGACACTCCCCCGAACGGCTCAAGGCCATGCGCGACGGCCTCGCCGAGTTGAAGCGCCAGGGTCTCGCGGTCATCGACGACTAGCCGCGTCCGGAGACCCGCAACGGGTACGTCACCACGCGTGACGTACCCGTTCGGCGTCAGTTGCGCAGCTCGAGGTACTTCGAGATCAGGGCCTTCGTCGACGAGTCCTGGGCGGCGAGGGCGTCCGCATCCCCGTCGACGGCGGGAGCGACCTGGAGGGCAAGCTGCTTTCCCAGTTCGACGCCCCACTGGTCGAACGAGTCGATGCCCCAGATCGTGCCTTCGGTGAACACGATGTGCTCATACAGTGCGATGAGCTGGCCGACGACGCTCGGCGTGAGGGCCGGCGCGAGGATCGACGTGGTCGGACGGTTCCCGCTGAAGGAGCGGGCCGGCACGACGGACTCGTCGGTTCCTTCCGCACGGACCTCGGCGGCGGTCTTCCCGAAGGCGAGCGCCTTGGTCTGGGCGAAGAAGTTCGCCATGAACAGTCCATGGACGTCCTGTCCTGGCTCGACGGCGGCGCCGTCGCCCGTCTCGTCCTTCAGCGGGTGGGCGGGATTCGCGACCGCGATGAAGTCTGCGGGGACCAGGCGCGTGCCCTGGTGGATGAGCTGGTAGAACGCGTGCTGTCCGTTCGTTCCCGGTTCGCCCCAGAAGATCTCGCCGGTATCGGTCGTGACGGGGGTCCCGTCCCAGCGGACGCTCTTTCCGTTCGACTCCATCGTGAGCTGCTGGAGATAGGCGGGGAAGCGGTGGAGGTACTGCGCGTACGGGAGCACCGCGTGACTCTGGGCCTTGAGGAAGTTGGAATACCAGACGTTGAGCAGGCCCATCAGGACGGGCACGTTCCGTTCGAGCGGCGCTGTGCGCATGTGCTCGTCGACAGTGTGGAAACCGGAGAGGAATGCGCGCCAGTTGTCCGGGCCGATGGCGACGACCACGGACGTACCGATGGCGGAGTCGATCGAGAACCGGCCCCCGACCCAGTCCCAGAATCCGAACGCGTTCTCCGGGTCGATGCCGAATGCGGCGACCTTGTCGAGAGCGGTCGACACGGCGACGAAGTGCCTGGCGACGGCCGCGGCACGGGCGGCATCGGTGTCCTCGATCGCGCCGGAACCCAGCAGCTGGTTCCAGAGCCACTCGCGGGCCAGACGGGCGTTCGTGAGGGTCTCGAGGGTGCCGAACGTCTTCGACGCGACGATGAAGAGAGTGGTCTCCGGGTCGAGGTTCGCCGTCTTCTCGTAGACGTCGGTCGGGTCGATGTTGGAGACGAAGCGGCACTCGAGGCCCGCCTGCACGTACGGCTTCAACGCCTCGTAGACCATGACGGGGCCGAGGTCGGAACCGCCGATCCCGATGTTGACGACGGTTTTAATGGATTTGCCTGTTATACCGGTCCATGCGCCGGACCTCACCTTGTCGGCGAACGCGTAGACCTTGTCGAGGGTGGCGTGGACGTCGGCGTCGATGTCCGTACCGTCGACGACGAAGCCGGTCGGCGGCACGAGGCCGACGCCGTCCTTCGGGCGGCGAAGCGCCGTGTGGAGAACCGCGCGGTCCTCGGTCACGTTGATGTGTTCGCCGGCGATCATGGCCTGGAACCGGCCCGGGACGTCGACGTCTTTCGCGAGCTGCACGAGGTGGGCGAGGATCTCGTCGGTCAGGAGATTCTTCGACAGGTCGACCGTGAGGTCGCCCGCCTGAAATGTGTAGCGACCGGCCCGTCCCGGGTCGGTGTCGAACCACTCGCGGAGATCGGGCGAAAATCCCTCGGCGATGCCAGCGAGCTGACTCCAGGCGTCGGTGGACGTGGGATCAACGGGGGCGAATTCGGTCATGGATTCCTCCTGGACAATGGATCGGCAAATCGCCCGCGACTCCCGCAATTCAGCGAGGCGGACCACTTACAACCCTATGACCGCGCCCGACGACCGTGGAACGCTTCTGCACGCCACCCGGCCGAGCTCTCCTCACGCACTCTCGACGCGCCACGCTGAGGCCGAAATGACGCATTCGCCCGGCCCGGCACTCACTCACCTGGTGGAAGGCGAGGATCTGTGCGTGCGGGCATTCAGCCCTGCCGCGACGGGCGGATGTTCTCCCCGGCTCCCGGCGAGAGGCGCCAGGCCTCGACGACGGCGGGCACCGTGAGCAGCGCCAGGAGAAGGAACGCGATGCGGAAGGCCTCGCTTCCCGCGCCCAGCGCGCCGAGCGCATCCGCTCCGACAAGGGCGGACCCGGCGCGGAGGGCGATGGCGCCGCAGGCGATTCCGAATCCCGCGGCGAGCTGCTGCAGCGTGGAGGCCAGCGTATTGGCGGCCGTCATCTGCCCGTGCCCGACATCCGCGAAGGCGATGGTGTTGTACCCGGTGAAGCCGACCGACCGCACGACCCCGCTGAAAACCATCAGGACCACGATGACCACGACAGGCGTCTCGACGGTCAGGAGCGCGGCAAGCGCCATGCTGAGAGCGGCGCCGGTGGTGGCGGACAGGAGCACGCGCCGGAATCCGAACCGCCGCAGGAGCGGCGTGGTCACCGGCTTGATCGCCATGTTCCCCGCGAAGAGGGCGAGCACGAGCGAGCCGGCGAGCACGGGGGACCAGCCGAACGCGTCCTGGAACAACAGCGGCAACAGGAACGGCACCGCACTGATCGTCAGCCGGAACATCCAGCCGCCGGCGTGGGCGACGCGGAAGGTCTCGATGCGCAGGGCGTCGAGGTCGAGCAGCGGATGCCGGGCTCGCCTCAGGTGCCGCACGGCGAGCCCCCCGAGCGCCGCACCGGCCGACGCGAGAGCCAGCAGCGCCGGCCAGTCCGGCACCGGAGCGGACAGCAGCGACGCCGCCAAGACGAGCAGCCCAAGCGCCGAACAGCTGAGCCACAGGCCGGCCCAGTCGAGGGCTGCCGGCCTGAGCGGCTCCTCCCCTGGCACCAGGACACGCGCGGCGAGGAACGCGATGAGGCCGAGCGGAACGTTGATCAGGAAGATCCAGTGCCACGACGCATACGTGGTGATCACGCCCCCGGCCAGGGGCGCAATGACGGGCGCGGCGAGCGCCGGCCAGGTGAGGAGCGCAATGGCGCGAATCAGGTCGCCCTTCTTGGTCACCCGCAGGACGGCGAGCCGGCCGACCGGAACCATCATGGCTCCCCCGACACCCTGCAGTACCCGGCTCAGGGTGAGCAGGAGCAGGCTGGGGCTCGCCGCGCACAGGATCGAGGCGACGGTGAAGACCGCGATCGCCGTGAGAAAAACCCTCCGAGCGCCGAAGCGGGCCGTGATCCACCCGCTGAGGGGGATGAGTACCGCGAGCGTGAGCAGGTAGGCGGTGATCGCAACGCCCACGTCGACGGATGCCACCCTGAACGCGCGCCCGATTTGGGGAGCGGCCGTGGTCAGGATCGTCCCGTCGAGGATCTCCATGAAGAAGGTCCCTGCGACGAGCAGCGCGATGTTCCTTTGGCGTCGGGCGCTCACACCGTCGGAGCCGGGCAGTTCGATACCGGCCACCGGCAGGTACCTCCTTGTGCGAATGTGGGGTTGTCCCCAGCCATCATCCCAGTCCGGAACCACTGCTTGGCGACCGCACCATGCACCCAGCGAGGCGAAGACGGAATCGGATCCACCGGCAGGACCGGTTGCCTGACACGATCGAAGCATGGCCTCGACCCCTGCATACGACAGTGCTGTGCCGAATCTCCCCTCAGGGGACTTCACCAGAACCGAGACGTTCTACGCCGGGTTCGGTTTCAAGCGGCAGTTTCGTGACTCGGGGTGGATGACCCTGACCCGAGGTGCACTGCAGCTCGAGTTCTTTCCAGCACGTGAACTACTGGGTGACACCCTCGAGTAGGTTTGCGAGCTCGTCGAGTTCGACGTCCCAGCCCTCTCTGTTCTGCTCAAGACGTTCGCGACGGTAGCGGGTGCCGCCGGGGAGTGTGTCGAAGCCCGATTCGATCACCGTGACATCCGTCCCTGTACCAGCATCGGCGATGTTGAAGCGCACGTGCGTCGAGTACTCGTCGAGCTCTTCGGCGGGGATTCCCGACCAACGGAAGCCGAACGAGCAGTCGGGCACCACCTCGGTGATTTCGATCGGGAAGCTGCCGTAGTCATCCCAGTCGATGCTCCCAGCGGCACCGGGCTCGAGCGCGGCGAACCCCACAGTGTCTCCGAACCACTTGACCATCACCTCGGGGTCGGTCAGCGCCTTCCAGACGTTCGCACGCGGAGCCTCGATGTGTACGGTGCGGGTCACGGTGTGGCCCTTGATTCTTGCGTGATCAGACACGGTGTTTCCTTCACGTACGAGCCGAGCGCGACGGGGGCATTGCCCGTCGAGCGGCACGTCAACTGGTTTTGCAAACGCACCTCATCGAGCGTACCCATGATTGCGTACCTGTTCGCGGGCGGGAGAACTCCGTGAACGCGAGTGGCAACGCATCAGAGGCCGGTCCGTGGGGCTCTCCGAAGCCCGGAGCGCATGGCTGCCGCACGAGCCCGATGATGATCTGGGAGAGGAAGTGGTATGCGTTGATGAACGGCATCGACCTCGCACTCCTCATAGAGGTGCAGGGAATCGCGCTTCGCTTTGACGCCGTTGCCACCATTCTGAATCAGGCTGCCACGTTCTCAAGTGTTGCCACAGTGTTGCCACGGGAGGATTTCGGCGAAGAAAACCCCCACATCCCTTGAAAGCACTGTGATGTAGGGGTGAAAAACTGCGGAGACGGTGGGATTTGAACCCACGGTACCCCGTGAAGGGTACTCCACCTTAGCAGGGTGGTGCACTAAGCCGTACTATGCGACGTCTCCTTGGCGCCTGCGGCAGAATTCACCGAGCAAACACACGAGTGTAATCATAACCGTACCGGCGGCATCCGTTTGCACAGGTGCCCGACGGCCCCGCTTCTACTGGTTCTCGAGGGTGCGGCCGACGGAGCAGGTCAGCTCCCCCGCGGTCTGGCCGGTCGCCGAGTCCGACAGCGTGGTCGCGTCCGTCGGGGTTGGGGTCGGGGTGGCGCCGGCGGATGCCGCGGGATCGGGCGTCGCGGAAGCATCCGTCGTCGCGGTCGGTGCCGGAGTCGCAGTGGCGCTCGGGTCGAGCGTCGCGCCACGGCCCGTCGTACCGCCGAGTTTGAGGGCCTTGTCGGCCGCTACCGCGGTGAAGAGATCCTTGAAGTCGGGCTGGAGGGGCAGGACTCCGCCGGCCGTGCCGCCGGTGGGCACCTGCACGAAGACGACCTGGTTCAGGTCGATGTCCTTGAGCGCGACGGCGATCGACGCGATCGTGGAGACGTTGTTGAGGCTGTCGGAGAGCTTCATGTTGGCGGTCACGGCCTTCGCGAGCGAGTAGACCTTGATTGGGTCCGACAGGGTGCTCGCGCTCTTGATCGTACGGACAAGGGCCGACATGAAGACCTGCTGGTTGTTGATCCGGGTGAGGTCGCTGCCGTCGCCGACGCCGTGGCGGGTGCGGAGGAACTGCAGGGCTGCAACACCCTCGAGGGTGTGCATGCCGGGCTTCAGGAAAGTGCCGGTGTACTCGTCCTGGATCTCCTCTGCGACGCAGACCGGGACGCCGCCGACAGCGGTGGACATCGCCATGACGCCGCTGAACTGCACCTCTGCCGCGAAGGGGATCGTCAGGCCGGTGAGCTTCTCGACGGTGAGCACCGTGCAGGCCAGCCCGCCGTAGGTGAGCGTCGTGTTGATCTTCTGGCGGCTCATCGAGTTGAAGGTGCCGCCGCTCGGGTCGGGGCAGGCCGGAATCGGCACGAACATGTCACGCGGGAAGCTGATCACGGAGGCATTGGTGTGGTCCTGCGAGATGTGCAGGAGCATGGTCACGTCGTTGAGGTCGCCGGTCGAGTCCACCGGGCCGAACGAGGGGTCCTGGCCCTTGCGGCTGTCGCTGCCGACGATGAGGAGGTTGACGCCACCCGTGATGGCGCCGATCTGCGGGACGGGGCCGTTCGTCTCGTTGGCGAGGTGTACCCCGGGCTGTGCGCTCGACGCGACGTCGAGGGTGGCGATCGCGGCGACGGAAACGCCGCTGACGAGCACGACGGCCATGGCCGCTGCGAGGAACTTGACGACGGTGACAACAGGATTCGAGTGCTTCAACCGGCCGTGCCGCGCGATAGTACTGAGCTTGTGCGATCGTGCAGAACGGAGTCTCGGTTGGTCGATCACTCAGATCCCTTCTGTGCCGGCCGGGTGACGGGTTCGTGCGGAGGGCGTGGGATTCGAACCCACGAGACATTTCTGTCCACCAGTTTTCAAGACTGGCTCCATCGGCCGCTCGGACAGCCCTCCCGTTCGTGGCCCGGTCCGACGAAGAACGCCCGGTCGACAACACACGAATACCGACCGATTCTAGCCGATCGCGCCTTCCCCACCCTGCCAGCCGGCTGGGACGCCCGCCGCGAGGCGGTCAGCCGGGGTGCCGGAGGGGCGTCAGAGCGAAGCGAGAACCGTAGCGAGGCCGTCGTCGAGCACGGCTCCGGTGATCTCCCCGGCCGCCGCGAGCACCTCACTCGGAGACTGGCCCATGGCCACGCCGCGGCCCTCGAGCCCGGCCCATTCGAGCATCTCGATGTCATTGCGTCCGTCGCCGACCGCCATCACCCGCGAACGGGGGATGCCGAGCTCGGCCCGGACCCGCTCCATCGCGGTGGCCTTGTTGACGCCGTCGGGGGCGATGTCGAGCCACGCGGTCCAGCCGATCGAGTAGCTCACCCGGTTGAGGCCCATCTGCTCGACGACCTGCAGGAAGTCTTCCATCTCGTGGTCCGGCGAGATGACGACGACGCGGGTGGCCTCGTGGCGGAGCAGCTCGTCGAACTCGACGTGTTCGCTGTCGAGGCCGATGGTGGCATCGGGGAAAGGCTCGGTGTACCGGTAGAAGCCGTGCTCGTCTTCGACCGCGTAGCGCGCGTCGCCGAGGTGCGAGCGGATCGAGAGCAGAACCTCGCTCGGGTCGAAGGTCTCGACCCATTCGCGACGGTACCCGGTCGGGCCGGTGAGGTCCCGGCGCAGGGTGATCGCTCCGTTCGAGCAGACGACGTACCGGGGCGTGATGTCGAGCCGCTCGAGCACCGGCAGGGTCGCCGCCGTCGAACGCCCGGTTGCGAGCATGATCTCGTGACCCGCACGGGTGAGTCGCTGCACTTCGGCAAGGACCGCCGGGCTGATCGAACCGTCTTCGTGCACGGTGGTTCCGTCGATGTCGAGGGCGACGAGCCAGGGCGAGACGGTCGCGGTCATCGGATCGGCTCGAGGACTTCGAGGCCGCCGAGCCAGGGCCGCAGCGCCTCGGGGACGAGCACCGAGCCATCCGCTCGCTGGTGCGTCTCGAGGATCGCGACGATCCAGCGCGTGGTCGCGAGGGTGCCGTTGAGGGTGGCGACCGGTGCGGTCTTGCCCGATTCGGTGCGGTAGCGGATGTCCAGACGGCGGGCCTGGTAGGTGGTGCAGTTGCTCGTGCTGGTCAGCTCGCGGTAGGCGTTCTGGGTGGGCACCCACGCCTCGATGTCGAACTTGCGGGCCGCGCTCGACCCGAGGTCGCCTGCTGCGACGTCGATCACGCGGTAGCTGAGGCCGAGGGACTGGAGCATGCCCTCCTGCAGGGCGACGAGGCGCTCGTGCTCGGCCTCGGCGTTTTCGGGGAGGACGTAGGTGAACATCTCGAGCTTGTTGAACTGGTGCACGCGGATGATGCCGCGGGTGTCCTTGCCGCCGGAGCCGGCCTCGCGGCGGTAACAGGTGGACCAGCCGGCGTACCGCAGCGGGCCATCATTCAGGTCGAGGATCTCGTCCGAGTGGTACCCGGCGAGCGCGACCTCGCTCGTGCCGGTGAGGTAGAGGTCGTCTGCGGGCAGGTAGTAGATCTCGTCGGCGTGCTCGCCGAGGAAGCCGGTGCCGTCCATGATCTCGGGGCGCACGAGGGTGGGCGTGATCAGCGGGATGAACCCGGCCTGGAGTGCGCGGTCGAGGGCCATGTTCATCAGGGCGATCTCGAGCCGGGCTCCGATGCCGCGCATGAAGTAGAAGCGCGCCCCGGACACCTTGGCGCCGCGGGCCATGTCGATCGCGCCGAGCATTTCGCCCAGTTCGAGGTGGTCGCGGGCCTCGAAGTCGAAGGTGGGGATCTCGCCGTGGGTGCGGAGCGTCGTGAAGTTCTCCTCACCGCCGGCCGGGACGCCGTCGATGATGGGGTTGGCGAGAGTGCGGACGATCCCGGTGAAGTGCGCCTCGGCATCCGTCGCGGTCGCCGCAGCGGCCTTGACCCGGGCGGCGAGGGCCTGGGCCTCGGCGACGAGGGCCTTCTTCTCGGCGGGGGGCGCGCTCGCGACCTGCTTGCCGAACTGGTTCTGGGCGGCGCGCAGGTCTTCGAAGGCCTTGATCGACGTGCGCCGAGCGGTGTCCGCGGCGAGCGCGTCGTCGACGGCCTCGACCGAAGCGCCCCGCGCCTTCTGCGAACGCTTGATCAGATCGGGATTCTCTCGCAGCAGTACAGGATCAATCACGGTGCCAGTCTACAAGCGCCCGCCGGAACGCCTTGCTAGCCTGAACCCGTGAATACTCCCGGTGAGACTCCGAGCGTCCGTCGAGCGGCCGTCGTGTACAACCCGATCAAGGTCGACGTGGACAAGCTCCGCGCGAGCGTCGCAGCGGCGGAGTCCGCCACCGGGTGGGCTGGCACGGTCTGGCTGTCGACGACCGAGACGGATGCCGGGCAGCGGGCGACCCGGACGGCGATCGAGCAGGGGGCATCCGTGGTGCTCGCGGCGGGCGGGGACGGCACCGTGCGCGCGGTCGCCGAGGCCCTGCGCGACTCTGGCGTCGCGCTCGCGATCGTGCCGTCCGGCACCGGGAACCTGCTGGCCCGCAACCTGCAGTTGCCGCTTGCGAGCCTCGATGCCGCGGTGGAGATCGCGTTCGGCGGCGTCGACCGGGCGATCGACCTGGGCGTCGCGCTTCTCACGGACACCGACGGCGAGAAGGCCGAACATGTCTTCCTGGTGATGGCCGGCCTCGGCCTGGACGCCCAGATGATCGCGAACACGAGCGCCGACCTCAAGAAGCAGGTCGGCTGGCTCGCGTACGTCGATGCCGGAATGCGGGTGATACCGAAGTCGAAACCGTTCCGCATCCGCTACAGCCTCGAGGGTCGCACCGACCGCCCGGCGCACGTGAGCACGATCCTGGTCGCGAACTGCGGGGTGCTGCCGGGCAACATCCAGTTCCTGCCGGATGCCCAGGTGGACGACGGGATCCTCGACATCGCCGTGCTGCAGCCCAAGGGCGTCCTCGGCTGGTTGACCATCTGGCGCCGGGTGACGTGGGAGAACGGCGTGCTGCGCCGCTCGGCGGTCGGGCGCCGGATCATCGCCCAGAGCGAGTCGAACAACGAACGGGTGATGACGACGCTGCGGGGCTCACGGATCAGGATCGTGCTCGAGCACCCGCAGGAGTTCGAGATCGACGGCGACGAGTTCGGTCCGGTGCGCGCGGTTTCCCTGCGGGCCGACCCCGACGCGCTCACGGTGCGGATGCCCGCGCCCGCTTCCGCGTAACGCCCACCGCCCGGCCCCGCCCCTCTTCGCCTGCTTTCCTGCTCGCGAGAGTACACTTTTGGCCCTTAAACCGCGGGTTTAAGGGCCAAAAGGGTACTCTCGCGGACCGAAGTAGACCGGGACGCGGCGCGGCGCGGAGGTGAGGAGATGGGGCGGCGGGTCAGGCGCCGCGGAGGAGGGTGTCGAGCCAGGCGCGCGCGCCGATATAGACGTCGTCGTCGTAGCGCTTCGTGTACTCGTTCTGCTGCTGGTCCGCCCGCGGGTACGAGCCGAGGAAGATCACCTTCGGGCTGAACCGGCGCAGGCCGAGCAGGGCGTCGGCGACGCGTTCGTCGTGGATGTGCCCGTCGGCGTCGATCACGAACCGGTACCGGCCGAGCGCGTCGCCGATCGGGCGCGACTGGATCAGCGAGAGGTTGACCCCGCGGGTCGCGAACTGTTCGAGCAGTTCGAGGAGCGCCCCGGCGCGGTCCTCAGGCAGTTCGACGATGAGGCTCGTCTTGTCTGCACCGGTGCGGGCCGGGATCACGGTCGTTCGACTGACGAGCACGAACCGGGTGACGGCGTTCGGGTTGTCGCCGATGTCGGTGGCGAGAACCGTGAGGTCGAGATGGTTCTCGATCCCCGGAGGGGCGACCGCGGCATCCGCCTGTTCGGTCTCGAGCAGCGACGCCGGCGCGGCCACATTGCTCGAGGCGGGGATATGGCCGTGGTGCGGAACGTGCGTCTCGAGCCAGTTCCGGCACTGGGCGTAGGCGACCGGATGCGCGGCGACGATCTTCACGTCGGCGAGCGTCGTGCCCGGCCTGGCCACGAGCACGAAGTTCACCGGCACGAGATACTCGCCGATGATCCGGAGGTCCGGGACCTTCGCGAGGGCGTCCTGGGTGGCGGACACGCCGCCGTCGACGGAATTCTCGATCGCGATCATCGCGGCGACGCTGCGGCCGGAGACGACGTCTGCGAGGGCCTCCCCGACGTTGTTGACCGAACGCCAGGCCTGCCCGCGCGCCTCGGGCACCTGGGCGAGTGCCGCTTCGGTGAAGGTGCCAGCCGGCCCCAGGAAGCTGTAGCTGGCTTTGCGCGTCTCGGACATGGCTCACAGCCTACTTGCAGTGCCAGACTGGGGACATGAATGAACGTGCGGGCACTCCGGCCCTGGAATCAGACCTGATCGATGTCGACGCGCTGGTCAAGGCGTACTACGACCTGAAACCCGATGTGACCGTGCCCGCCCAGAGGGTGGCCTTCGGAACCTCCGGGCATCGTGGCAGCTCGCTGAACACAGCCTTCAACGAGAACCACATCATCGCAACGACGCAGGCCATCGTCGAATACCGCACGAATCAGGGCATCACCGGTCCGCTCTTCATCGGCACCGACCCGCACGCGCTCAGCGCCCCGGCGTACACGACTGCGCTCGAAGTGCTCGTGGGCAATGGAGTGCGCGTTCTCGTCGACGAGTTCGATGACTACGTGCCCACCCCGTCGCTCTCGCACGCGATCCTGGCATACAACCGGGCGGGGAACACCGACGAGGCCGACGGCATCGTCGTCACCCCGAGCCACAACCCGCCAACCGACGGCGGCTTCAAGTACAACCCCCCGCACGGCGGACCCGCCGACAGCGACGCCACCTCCTGGATCGCCGCCCGGGCCAACGAGCTCATCGCCGGTGGCCTCGTCGACGTGAAGATGAGCGAACCGAGCGCGGTCGAGACCTACGACTTCCGCGGTGCGTACGTGAACGACCTCGAGAACATCATCGACATGGGCGCGATCAAGGCGAGCGGCATCCGCATCGGAGCCGACCCGCTCGGCGGCGCGAGTGTCGGCTACTGGGGCGCCATCCGCGACCGCTACGAGCTCGACCTCACCGTCACGAACCCCAAGGTCGACCCGACCTGGCGCTTCATGACCCTCGACTGGGACTCCAAGATCCGGATGGACCCATCGAGCCCCTCCGCGATGGCCTCCGTGATCGCCCACAAGGACGACTTCGACATCCTCACCGGCAACGACGCCGACGCCGACCGGCACGGCATCGTCACGCCGGACGGCGGCCTGATGAACCCGAACCACTTCCTCGCCGTCGCGATCGACTACCTCTACAGCCACCGCGAGGGCTGGCGGGCGGATGCCGCGATCGGCAAGACGCTCGTCTCCTCCACCATGATCGACCGGGTCGCCGGATTCCTCGGCCGCGACCTCTGGGAGGTGCCCGTCGGCTTCAAGTGGTTCGTGCCCGGCCTCATCGACGGTTCGGTCGCGTTCGGCGGCGAGGAGAGCGCCGGTGCGAGCTTCGTGCGCTTCGACGGCACGGTCTGGACGACGGACAAGGACGGCATCCTGCTGGCCCTGCTCGCCTCCGAGATCCTCGCCGTCACGGGCAAGAGCCCGAGCCAGCGCTACGCCGAGCTCGTCGAGCACTTCGGCGACCCGGCGTACGCCCGCGTGGATGCCGCGGCCACGCCCGCCCAGAAGGCGCAACTCGGCAAGCTCGACGGCGACGCGATCACCGCGACCGAGCTCGCCGGCGAGAAGATCCTCGCGAAGCTCAGCCATGCGCCCGGCAACGGGGCCGCGATCGGCGGCCTCAAGGTCGTCACCGAGAACGCCTGGTTCGCGGCCCGCCCGAGCGGCACCGAAGATGTGTACAAGATCTACGCCGAGTCCTTCAAGGGCCCGGAGCACCTGCGCCAGGTGCAGCTCGAGGCGAAGGCGATCGTCGACGCCGCCATCGCCTAGGCGCTTTCCGAGACGGATGCCGTCGCTCACGTTCGCCGGTCGGCGGGCGCCGGCGGCGGCATCCGTCGTCTGACGCGGGCGGGCCAGGCGGGTTCGACGCGGTGGCGCCCCCGTTTGCGTGGTCCGCTACCGAAACGGAGGGCGCGGCTTGCGGAAACCGGCGCGGCCGCCAGCGAATGAGGGCGCGGGCTGCCGAAATCGGCGCGGGCACGATCCCCGAGTACGCGGGGGGCGCATCCGCCGGGCGCGGCGATCGGTGGTTAGGGGATGCTCCAGTAGTACGCGGCGGCGCCCGGGTGCTTCACGGTGATCGCGTAGTCGACGGAGAGATAGTCGGTGTCGTCGGTGTGGCCGGCGTAGTAGATGACGATGTCGTCACCGCTGCCCTCGATGCGGGTCACGACGCCGGTGTGGTCGCGGTCGCCCGAGTTGTTCCAGTCGAACTGCACGACGTCGCCGACCTTGACCTGGTCGCGCTGCTGGTCGGTGAGAGCGGTCGCCCGGCCGGAGCTCGCGAGGTAGTTGCGGAACGCGGTCGAGCTGACCCAGGCGTTCGAGTGTGTGAAGGACGATCCGGTGCCCTTGGCCCACCAGCTGCCGTCCATGGCCCAGCCGCGCTGGATCAGGGACTGGCTGGTGAAGTTGACGCAGTCGTTGTCGGTGATGATGCCGTAGTCCGCCGTGTTGTAGTCGGTCCAGTGCGCGATCATGTAGTCGACCTGGGCCTGCACTCCCCCGGCCGAGGCCGCTGCGACCGGGGCGGGGGCCGCGGTCGCGGCGGGCGCCGGCGCCGGCGTGGGTGTCGCCGTGGCTACAGGCGCGGTGTCGACAGCGACGGGTGCACCGGCATCCGCCGGCGTCGCCCGGGGGGTCGCGGTGTCCGTTGCCGTGTCCGTCGGGATCGCCGACGCCGCGATCTCCGCACGCGCGGAGTCTGACTCGTCATTGCCCCATGATGCGACGGCTGCGGTGCCGATCACGAGAACGGCGAACGCGAGCGCTGCTGCGCTGATGCGAAAGCGTCGGGTGAACTGCACGAATTCCTCGTCTCGTTTGGGGGGGATACATCCAGATAATCACACTTGAAGGGGAAAAGCGGTCTCCACGCTATGAAGTGTCGCTGAATCGCCGGGCTAGGCGACGCTCCAGTAGCTCACCGTTCCGCCGGTGTTCGCGAGGGATTCCTCCACGGACTTGTCGAGGCTATCTTCGGTGTGACCCGCGTAATAGATGTGCGTTCCCGAGGCGTCCTTGACGACGCGGGTGACAATTCCGGTGTGGTCCTTGTCGCCGGAGCGGTCCCAGTCGAATTGCACGATGTCACCGACCTTGACCCGGTCGCTCTGACCTGCGGTGAGAGGCGTGGCGCGCTCGGGGTGAGCGGACAGGTACGCGGCGAACGCGGTCGAGCTCGACCAGGCGGTGCTGTATCCGGCGCCGGCCGGGCTGTACGACCACTCGGCGTCCATCGTCCAGCCGCGCGCGATCAACGACTGGCTCGTGAAGTTGACGCAGTCGTTGCCGCCGATGGAGCCGTAGACGGCCGAGTTGTATGAGCTCCAGTGGGCGCGCACATAGTCGACCTGGGCGGTGATGCGCGGGTCGGGGACGTACTGGAAGGTGAGCGCGCTCACGCTGGCTGCCGCGCTCACTGTGGCTGCGGCCTCGCCGGCCGTGGTGCCGGAGCCGGTGTTCGCGAGGGCGCCCGACGCGCTGCTCGGGACCGGGGTCGCGGCGGTGAGTGGGGCAGCGGCATCCACGAGGGGTGTGATCGCCTGCGACAGCGAGGCGACCGAAGACGCCTTCGCCGCTGCGGCTGCCGTCGCGGCCGCCGCGGCGGCGTTCGCGGCGTCCGCAGGGGTGCTCGCCACGGGAACGATCGCCCCGGTGCTGTCGACGAGCGAGACCGTCACCGAACCCGTGCCGTAGTCGGTCGACGCGGGCGTCGAGATCGTGACCGTCGTATCGGTCGCCGAGAGCACGGTGCCGGGATTGCCGCCGAAGCTCGCGGCTGACACGCCCGCGAGCCCGGAGCCGGTGACGCTCACGACCGTTCCTCCGGTGACGGGTCCGGCGGACCCGCCGTCGCCGGCACTCACCGCACTGTAGATCACGGGGCTCCCGGCCGCGACGTTCACGGCGGGCACGACGCTCGCCGGCACCGGTCGCGAGGCGGCGCGGGGCGCGGATGCCGCGGTGGCGGCCCCGGGGGACGCCTGGCTCGAGAGTGGCACGAAGAGGCCGAGGCACAGGCTGGCTGCTGCGGCCGTGCCGGCGAGCCAGATCAGCGGGCGGTGACCGGACGGTGCCTTCTCGAGGCGGTGTCGGGAGCGGACGGCGCCGAGGGGGTCGGTCGGCCGGGAATCGGCCGGTTGTGTGGGGCTGACGGGGTGGAGGGGCAGTGGATCTTCCCGGCGATGGCGGGAGCGGGCGGGACCTTCAGGACGTGTATGGGGGCGCACAAAATCGTTTCTGGACGGCGAACGGGGACCCGACATGCGAACACGCCCACATGCCAGAACCCTGTGCAGAGCCTCCGAAACCCATGCATGAGCCGGACCTAGGGATAGGTCGGGGCCGCCGGGAGACCGAAAAATTCCTCGAGGGTGGTCACGCCGTCCGTGTGCATTTCGGTCGAGAGATCGATGCCGATGTAACGGAAATGCCACGGTTCATACGCGTAGCCGGTCACGGCGACCTTGTCCGCCGGATAGCGGAGCAGGAAACCATACTTCCAGGCGTTGTGCGCGAGCCACGTGCCCTGCGGGGTCGCCCCGAAGCACGCTTCGAGGGAGCAATTCCCCGGCAGCGCGCTGATGTCGATCGCGAGGCCGGTCTGGTGTTCGCTCGTGCCCGGTCGGGCGGTGCTCGTGTCCGCGACGGCCTGCCCGTGGGCTGAGACGTCGTCGTTGTACACCGACACCTGGGTGGGATAGCTGCGGTAGGAGCTCTGCGATTGAAGTTGCAGCCCGGTCTCGGCCGTGAAGGCGGCGAACAGGGTCACGACGGCGTCGGATGCCTCCCGGCGCAGCTGCGGTTCCCAGACGTGCGGCACGGGTACGGCCACGAGGTCCGGCGGGGCGTAATCGGCCGGCTGAAGGGGGCGGTCCTTGTCGACGACGACCCAGATACTGGCCGGGTCATCGTGCGAACGCGCCGCCTTGTCGAAGCGCGGAACCAGGGCTATCGGGGTCGGCGATCCGGTCGGGGCCGGGCGCGCGGCATCCGTGGGTGTCGGCCGGTCACCGGGCGCGTGCGTCGCGGAAGCCCCCTGACCCGGCGTCGTTCCGGGCAGCGCCGTCGCGACGGTGGTCGGGACGTGAGTCGCGAAAAAACCGATCGCGACCGCCCCGCCGGCCACGAGAACGGCGGCGAGGGAGATGGCCGTGATTCGTCGCCGACCCATCCGGCGTGAGCCCCCCGCTTGTCCTTCTGTACGCACGCTCATGAGCCTAGTCCCGGGAGCGGCCCGATGAGCGTGCCGCACCACCCCCCAACGGCCGGGCCCGGGCCGAAAACCTGTTGAGGATTCCCTGCCCGTCGTGTAACTTTGCAGACGATGCAAACTCCTCCCGCTCCCGCCTCCTCGCCCGCCTCCGCTCCCCTGATGTCGCACCGGCAGATCCTGTTCGTCATCTTCGGCCTGATGGCCGGGATGTTCCTGTCGGCCCTCGACCAGACCATCGTCGGAACGTCGATGCGCACCATCGCCGACGACCTCGACGGCATGTCGCTGCAGGCGTGGGTGACGACCGCGTATCTCATCGTCTCGTGCATCAGCACGCCGATCTACGGCAAGCTCAGTGACATCTTCGGTCGCCGACCGCTGTTCCTGATCGCGATCACCGTGTTCCTGATCGGGTCCCTCCTCGCCGGGATGTCACACTCCATGTACGAGCTCGCGGTGTTCCGGGCCATCCAGGGTCTCGGCGCCGGCGGCCTGATGGCCCTGCCGCTCACGATCATGGGCGACATGCTCGCGCCGCGGGAGCGCGCCAAGTACCAGGGCTACTTCCTCGCCGTCTTCGGCATCTCGAGCGTGATCGGCCCGCTCATCGGCGGGGTCCTCTCCGGGGCGACGACGATCCTCGGCATCACCGGGTGGCGCTGGGTCTTCCTGATCAACATCCCGATCGGCATCGTCGCGCTCATCATCGTGATCCGCTTCCTGCACATCCCGCACTTCAAGCGTCCCGTGCGGATCGACTGGTGGGGAGCCGTCACGGTCATCGTCGCCGCCGTACCGTTGCTGCTCGTCGCCGAGCAGGGCCGCACCTGGGGCTGGTGGTCGTTCACCTCAGTCGCCTGCTACGTCACCGGCGTGCTCGGCATCGTGCTGTTCATCGTGGCCGAGCGGCTGATGGGCGACGACGCTCTCATCCCGCTCAAGCTCTTCCGGTCGGCGACGTTCTCGATGGCGACCGTGCTCGGCGTTTTCGTCGGTTTCGGAATGTTCGGCGCGATGATGACCGTCCCGCTCTATCTGCAGCTCGTCAACGGCGCCACCCCGACCGAGAGCGGCTTCATGATGCTCCCGATGATCCTCGGCCTGATGATCTCCTCGATCGTGAGCGGCCAGATCATCGCACGCACCGGCAAATACCGCGTGTTCCCTACGGTCGGCACCGCATTCATGGCCGGCGGGTTCTTCCTCTTCACCTTCGCGACCGCCGACAAGCCGGTCTGGTTCATGATGACCGGCATGCTCCTCGTGGGCCTCGGCCTCGGCCAGCTCATGCAGACGCTCACCATCGCGAGCCAGAACTCGGTCGGGCCGCGGGACATCGGCGTCGCGACATCCGCTTCGACGTTCTTCCGTCAGATCGGTGGCACGCTCGGCACCGCCGTGCTGTTCTCGGTGCTCTTCACCCGCATCCCGGACACCCTCGGCGCGGCATTCGGGAATCCGACGATCGTCGCGGGTGTCAAGGCGGCCGCCGCCGATCCCGCCGTGCTCGCCGACCCCGCCAACTCGGGCATCCTGGCCCTGTTGCAGAACCCGGCAGGGCTCGGCACGGCTCTCGACGGGGACACCTCGTTCCTGAACGCGGCGGACCCGCGGCTGTCGCAGCCGTTCCTCGTCGGCTTCAACGACGCCACGGTCACGGTGTTCTGGGTGAGCCTCGTCGTCGTGCTGATCGCATTCGTGCTGAGCCTGTTCCTCAAGGTCGATCCGCTCCGCAAGACGAGCGCCATGCAGGAGGCGGCCGACGAGCACGCCGCCGCACAGGCAACCGAGCGGTCCTCCGAGGCGATGATCGCCCAGCACGCCGCAGACACGATGGGCGCCCTCGTCGAGCCTGGACTCGACAGCGACGAATTCGAGCGCCCCGGCCGCGCCTGACCACGCCCCGAGCATCCGCTTGCCGGCGCGGTGAGGCGAGCGGATGCCGGGCGCGGGAATTTGTGAGGTCCCTGCGGCGTTGTCAAACAGATGCGTATTGTTATTGCAGGTGCCCACGGAAAGATCGCCCGGCTGTTGACCCGGAACCTCACTGCGGACGGTCACGAGGTGATCGGACTGATCCGGAACCCGACTCACGCGGAGGACCTCCGCACCGACGGCTCCACCCCGGTCGTGCTCGATCTCGAGTCCTCGACAGCGGCCGAGCTGGCGGCGGCCCTGTCCGGGGTAGACGTGGCCGTGTTCGCGGCGGGCGCAGGCGGGGGCAGCGGCGACGCGCGCAAGAAGTCCGTCGACCTCGGGGCATCCGTGCTGCTGGCCGATGCCGCCCAGGCCGCCGGAGTCCCACGCTTCGTGCAGGTCTCATCGACCGGGGTGGACCTCGTGCGCGGTGGGGCCGAGCCGGCCGAAGTACCCGAAGACATGCTCGCCTACCTTCAGGCCAAGCTCGCCGCCGAAGAGGATCTCGTGCGCCGCGACCTCACCTGGACTATCGTGCGCCCCGGCACCCTCACCGACGACCCGGCCACCGGGCTCGTCAGCCTCCAGCACACCGGACCGGGCATTCCCGAGGTACGCGGCACGATCCCGCGCGCGGACGTCGCGGCGGTGCTCGCCGCCCTCATCGCCTCGGGCTCCGGCGCCCTCGAAACCCTGTACCTGGTCTCCGGCCGCACGCCGGTCCCGTCCGCGGTCGCCGCGCTCGCCTGATCGGATCGAAAGTACACGAAAGCGGGTGAATCGTCGTTCTCGAACACTGAGAACGACGATTCACCCGCTTTCGCGTTTCTGGTCGGGCGACGATCAGCCCTTGACGGCGCCCGCCATGATGCCGGAGATGAGCTGCCTGCCGGCCAGGACGAACAGGATCAGCAGGGGCAGGGTCGCGAGCACGGCGCCGGCGAGCACGACGGAATAGTCCACGTACTTGGCGGACTGGAGCTGGCTGAGCGCGACCTGGAGTGTCGGGTTCTGCGGGGACACGATCATCGGCCAGAGGAAGTCGGTCCAGGCCATCATGAAGGTGAACAGCGACAGGATCGCCATCGCCGGTCGTGCCGCGGGAACGGCGACGTTCCAGAACGTCGTGATCATGTTCGCGCCGTCGACGCGGGCGGCCTCGATGAGCTCGTCGGGGATGACGTCGACGAGGTACTGCCGCATGAAGAACACACCGAACGCGGTGACGAGGGTCGGGATGATGACGGCACCGACGGTACCGGTCCAGCCGAACTGGCGCATCAGGATGAACAGCGGGATGATCCCGAGCTGGGTGGGAATCGCCATCGTCCCGACGACGAAGACCATCAGTCCATTGCTGCCGCGGAAGCGCAGCTTCGCAAAGGCGTAGCCGGCGAGCGTGGAGAACGAGACCACCGAGACCGTGATGATCGTCGACACCACGACGCTGTTGAGCAGCGCCTGCCAGAACGGAATCGTGTCGAAGACGGCAGCGACGTTGACCCAGAACTGTCCGCCCGGGAGGAGCGGCGGCCATTCCTGGCTCAAGACGGATGACGAGCTCGAGCCGACGACGACCGACCACCAGAGCGGGTACGCACCACCGAGGAACAGGGCGAGCAGGATGCCGTACGTGAGGAAACCGGGTCGTCTGTCGATCCCCAGGCCCTTGTGGCCCTTCATCCGTCCCGCGGGGTTCTTCTCGGCACGGGGCTTGACGAGCCGGGCCGGGCGAACCGGCTCGGTGGGAGTGGGGGTGAGTGTGCCGGTCATGATCTGGGCTCCTTCGCGCCGGAGGGAAGCGTGCTGGATGGAGGGGAATCAACGGGCATGCCCGCGGTGGATGCCGCCAGGGCTTCCTCCCGGTCGGCCGCGGCCTTGCGCCGGAGCACCCGTTTCGCGGACTTCACGTCCGTGCGGGAATCAGTGGTGGCGATGCGCTGAGAAATGAGGAAGTTCAGCACGCCGAACGCCACGATGATGATGAACAGGATGAAGGCGACGGCCGAGGCCTTGCCGAAGTTCTGCCGCTGGAACGCCATCTCCCATAGATAGAGCACGGTGGTCTGGAATTGCCGGTGGGCGCCGCCCGGCGTCGGGGTCGTCGCGTCGTACAGGCGCGGCTCCGTGAAGATCTGCAGGCCACCGATGGTGGCGGTGATGATCACGAAGATCATGGTGGGGCGGATGCTCGGCAGCGTGATCGAGAAGAACCTGCGGAAGAATCCGGCACCGTCGAGGGCAGCCGATTCGTGGATATCGCGCGGCACCGACTGCATGGCGGCGAGGAGGATGAGGGCGTTGTACCCGGTCCAGCGCCAGTTCACCATGCTCGCGATCGCGATGTGGCTGGGGAAGACATCCGTCTTCCACATGACCGGATCGACACCGACGAAGCTGAGGAGGTGGTTGATCATGCCGTTCTGCTCGCTGAACATGTTTGAGAAGATCAGGGCGACGGCGACCGGGGTCACCACGTACGGGATCAGGACGCTCATACGCCAGAAGGTCTTGGCTCGCAGGTTCTGGTCCAGGACCGCGGCGATGAAGGTCGCGGCGATCAGCTGCGGGATGCTCGAGAGCAGGAAGATGCTCATCGTGTTGAACAGCGAGTTCCAGAACAAAGGGTCGTTCAGCTCGGCGGCGTAGTTGTCGAAGCCGACCCACTCCCCCGGGCCGCTCAGCAGGTTCCACTTATTGAGCGACACCACGAAGGTGTACACCAGCGGGAACAGGCCGACGACGCCGAAGAGCACGAAGAACGGCGAGATGTACAAGTAGGGCGAGAGCTTCACGTCCAGGCGGCTGAGCCGATGTCTGTAGGTGAGGGCGCTCTTGCGACCGGTGCGGTCGGGCCGCGGCGGGCTGCTGAGTTCTGGTTCACGTGTGAGTGTCATGGTGGCTTTCTGCATTCATGCCGGGCCCTCCTGCGCCGGAGTGCGGCGTGGGAGGGCCCGGCAAGCGGATGCTGGCTACGTGCCTACTTGTTGACGATGAGCTGGTTGAACAGCGTCATGGCGTCTGACCAGGCCTTGTCGCCTGACGCGCCCTGATCGAGGGAGATCGTGGACGGTCCGAAGACCTTCTCCTGGATCGTGGAGTCATCCGGTCCCTTGTACTGGGCCTTCACGCCGTCGGCGCGCTTGCTCAGGATGGATGCGAGCGGTGCGTCGTTGAAGAACGCCGAGATGCCGGTCCCCGCGGCTAGTGCAGGATCGGTCTGGGCGGCCGTGACGCTCGGGAACGCACCTGCCGTCTGGAACTCGGCGACTTCCTGCTTGGCGTCGGTCAGCCAGGTGGCCAGTTCAGCGGCTTCCTTCGGGTGCTTCGACTGCGTCGGAACGGTCAGGAACGAACCGCCCCAGTTGGCGGCTCCTCCGGGGAAGACGTCGGCGAAGTCCCAGCCGGCCGTCGCGCCAACGGCGTCGCCGCCGGCGGTCTTGACCTGGCCCTGGACGACTCCGAGCATCCAGCCCGGGCACATGAAGGTCGCGAAGGTGCCGTCGGTGAACGACGTGCCCTTGTTCCAGTCCCACTGGCTCTGCTTGGCGGAGAGGCCGGCCGCGTTCGCGGCGGCGAGCTTCGTCCAGGCGGACTTCAGATCTGCGTTGTTCTCGACGTTGAGCTTGCCGTCCTTGGTGTAGTAACCCTCGGGGAGCTGGTTGACCATCGAGTTCCAGATGAAGCCGGACTGGTCGAACCACGCCTTGCCGGTTGCCTTCTGGTACTGCTCGCCCACTGCGAAGTACTTGTCCCAGGTGGAGCCGCTGCCCCCGAGCAGGGTCGCGACCGCGGCGCGGTCGGTCGGAAGACCGGCTGCTGCGAAGGCCTTGCTGTTGTAGCAGATGCCCTCCGGGCCGATGTCCGTGCCGTAGCCGATGATGCGGCCATCCTTGTCGGTGGCCTGGGCGACCTTCCACGACACCCAACGGTCCTTGACCGAATCGGCACCATAGGCCTTGAGGTCGGTGAACTGGCTCGAGACGTTCTGAATCGCGCCCAGCCAGCCTTCTTCGACGGCGAGGACGTCGGAGAGGCCGCTTCCTGCCGCGATCTTGGTGAAGGCATCCGTCTGGGCGTTGGCGCCGGTGTCGATGTTGTTCGCCTTGATGGTGATGCCGGGGTGCGAGGCCTCGTACTGTGCGTAGAGAGCATCCATGCCCATGGTGCCGAACGTCGTGACGGTCAGTTCGACCGGGGAGGCACCGGCTGAGGTGCCGGTTCCTGCCGATGAACAACCCGTCGCAATGAGGGCGAAGGATGCGGCGCAGGATACTGCTGCCCCGACCTTGGTGCGTCGTGAGAACTTCACTGTCACTCCTTTGTGTGCGTGTTTGTGCGTGTGTGTAAGGCGAGAAATGTGTGTTGCGAGCGACCGGCGCCCGACGAGTGGCTCTCAGCGAGAGGCACGCACCGACGTGGTGTGAGAGCGCTCTCATTTAGGGTATGAGAGCGCTCTCACTGATCAACGCAACACTAGGTCCTCCACCGAGTCCTTGTCAAGGCGACATGAGACCCGTTCGGTCGCGGCTTCGGGGAGAGCCCGCGCACGCCTCGGGACGGCGCCCTGGCCGCGGCGTACCAGCGGGTCGCGCGCACCCAAATAGAATGACCCCATGACAATGGGAGTCCGCAACGCGCGTCCGCCGCAGCCGACGCTCGAAATGGTGGCGGCTGAGGCCGGCGTGTCCCGCGCCACGGTTAGCCGGGTCGTCAACGGGTCGCCCAAGGTGCGGCCGGAGGTCGTCGTGTCCGTCACGGCCGCGATCGAACGGCTCAATTACGTGCCCAACCGCGCTGCCCGCTCACTGGCCAGCCGGCAGACCCAGTCGGTCGCCCTCGTCGTGCCTGAGGACATGACGAAATTCTTCGGCGATCCCTACTTCGCCGCCGTCGTGCAGGGCATCACCCAGCGTCTCGATGAGAGCGACTACACGCTCAACCTTCTGGTCGCCTCGACTGACCCGCGTCACAAGACCATGCGTTACCTGCGCGCGGGCAACGTCGACGGGGCGCTCGTCATCTCGCACCACACCGGGGACAGCTTCGTCGCCGACCTCGAATCCACAAT
Organism: Cryobacterium sp. 10I5; assembly: GCF_035019865.1. Lineage (NCBI taxonomy): Bacteria > Bacillati > Actinomycetota > Actinomycetes > Micrococcales > Microbacteriaceae > Cryobacterium > Cryobacterium sp. 10I5. The sequence continues at coordinate 7,079 of NZ_JASJVI010000044.1, read as the reverse complement.
GCCGGTCGTCTTCGGTGGGCGCCCCACCAATGACTCCGGCGCAAACAACTACTTCGTCGACGTCGACAACATCGCGGGCTCCATGAGCGGCGTCCAACACCTTGTCGACATCGGCAGGCGCCGGATCGGCACGATCACCGGGCCCGTCGACATGCCGGCAGGTATCGACCGCCTCACCGGGTTCCGCCGGGTGCTCGAGAACGCGGGCCTCGCGACCGATGCCGTCGAGCACGCCGACTTCACGGCCGCCGGTGCCGCAGCGGCCACCCGGCGCCTGCTCGAGCGCTGCCCGGACATCGACGCCCTCTTCGTGGCGAGCGACCTGATGGCGACCGGCGCGCTCGGCGTCCTCGCCGAGCAGGGCCGCGCCGTGCCCAGGGACATCGCGGTGGTCGCGTACGACGACAGCCCCGCTGCCATCTCGGGGCCGATCGGGATGACGACCGTGAGCCAGCCCTCGAAGGAGATGGGTTTCGCGATGGCGGACCTGCTCCTGCGCCTGCTCGCGGACGACGAGACCGTGCCGCACCGCAACATCATGCCGACGAGCCTCGTGCTGCGCGAGTCCGCCTGACCCGCTCCGCGGCATCCGCCCGCCCGCGCGCCCGCTCACGAGTTGCGTGAGGTGTCGCATATCGACGTTCCCGGCGCCCCGGAACCTCGATATGCGACACCTCAGCTGAGGGACGAGCGGGGTTTGGACGCGGTCAGGGGAGCTGGGGTGCGACCTCGCGGGCGATGAAGTCGAGGTGGTCCAGGTCGGCGAGGTCCATGATCTGGAGGTAGACCGTGTCGACGCCGGCCTCGGCGAGGGCTCCGAGGCGGTCGACGACCTCCGCGGCGGTACCGGCGAGGCCGTGCTCGCGCAGCTCGGCGGGCTCGCGGCCGACCGCGGAGGCACGACGCACGAACTCGGACTCGTCCCGCCCGGCGACCGCGATGAGCGCCACGGAGTAGTGCAACTCCCCCGGGTCCCGTCCGACCGCCGCGCACGCCGCCCGCACGCCGGCGAACTTGCCGGGGATGTCCGCGAACTCGGGGAACGGCAGGTTGAACTCGGTCGCGAACCGTGCCGCGAGGGCCGGGGTGCGCTTCGCCCCGCCGCCGCCGACGATCACGGGAACGCGCGCCTGGGCGGGCTTCGGCAGGGCCGGCGAATCGACGAGGGTGTAGTGCTCGCCGGTGAAACTGTACCGGCCACCCACCGGGGTCTCCCAGAGCCCGGTGACGATCTCGAGCTGCTCCTCGAGCATGCCGAAGCGTTTGGCGGGGAACGGGATCCCGTAGGCGAGGTGCTCCTTCTCGAACCAGCCGGTGCCGAGCCCGAGCTCGACCCGTCCGCCCGACATCTGGTCGACCTGGGCGACCTGGATCGCGAGGATCCCCGGCGCCCGGTAGGTCACCGAGGAGACGAGGGTGCCCAGGCGGATGCGGCTGGTCTCGCGGGCAAGTCCGGCGAGCGTCGTCCAGGCATCCGTCGGTCCCGGAAGTCCGCTGCCGCCCATGGCCAGGTAATGGTCGGAGCGGAAGAATGCGTCGAACCCGAGCGCCTCAGTCGCCTGCGCGACCGCGAGGATGTCGTCATAGCTGGCGCCCTGCTGGGGTTCTGTGAAGATGCGGAGTCTCATCCATTCAGTCTCCCAGACGGCCCGAATCGCCGCGCATTCATGCCTGAGGTGTCGCATATCGACGTTCGCAGGCCCCGCGAACCTCGATATGCGACACCTCATGCAGCGCGGCGGCCGAAAGTACGGGCCGCGTACCTGCGGGTCAGGACGCGTCGAGGAACTCGACCTCCGGCAGGGCGGCGAACCGGGTGCGCATCACCTGGATGGACTCCGGGTTCTGGTCGATGAGCAGGAAGCGGCGGCCGAGGGACTCGGCGACGGCGCCCGTCGTGCCGCTTCCGGCGAAGAAGTCGAGCACCCAGTCCCCCTCGCGGCTCGACGCCTGGATCATCCGCCGCAGGATGCCGACCGGCTTCTGGGTGGGGTAGCCGGTCTTCTCCTTGCCGGTCGGCGACACGATCGTGTGCCACCAGACATCCGTGGGCAGCTTGCCACGGGCGACCTTCTCCGGCGTGACGAGGCCGGGCGCCATGTAGGGCTCGCGGTCGACGGTCGTCGAGTCGAAGTAGTAGTGCTGGGGGTTCTTCACGTAGACGAGGATCGTGTCGTGCTTGGTCGGCCAGCGGTTCTTGGACTTCGCGCCGTAGTCGTATGCCCAGATCAGTTCGTTGAGGAAGCAGTCGCGGCCGAAGAGCGCATCGAGGAGCACCTTGGCGTAGTGCGCCTCTCGGTAGTCGAGGTGCAGGTAGAGGGTGCCGTCTTCGGCGAGGAGGCGCCAGGCTTCGATCAGCCTCGGTTCGAGGAACGCCCAGTAGTCCTCGAACTGGTCGTCGTAGCCGAGCAGGTCGCCCTTGATCCGCTCGTACAGCTGCCCCTTGAATCCCGTGATCGTGCCGGCCGCCGCCAAACCGCCCGCCCGGGGCGAAGTCACAGGGACCCCATTCCGGGGGACGGAGCCCAGGCCGGCTTCGGAGGGTGCTTCGCTCGCCGGGAGCACCCGCACGGACGTCGTCGTGCGCCGATTCTGCTTGCGACCGGTGTTAAAGGGCGGGTCGAGGTAGATCAGCGTGAACGCCCCCTCGGGGAGGGACGGCAGGATTTCGAGGTTGTCTGCACGGATGACACGGTTGGGGGAGGACGGGGACCACGCGGTTGGCATTCCCTCATTGTGTCAGTCGGCCTACTCTATGGGGATGACTACAGACTCCCCGACGACCGAATCGACGACGACTCCGGCGGATGCGACGACGCAGGATTCCGCGCAGCCCACCGTCCGGCACGAGCCGGCCCTCTCCCGGTACAGCCTGATGTTCGGGGAAACGACTGCCGGTTTCGCCGACTACGTGATCGAGGGCTCGCGGGTGCTCTTCACCCACGTCGAGGTCGACCCCCGGCACCGGGGCGAAGGCCTCGCGAGCATCCTCGTCGAACACGCCCTCGACGACATGCGGGAGCGCACCGACCTGACGGTCGTCGCGGTCTGCCCGTACGTCGTCGCGTGGATCGACAAGCACGCCGAATACCAGGACCTGCTGACCCGCGGCCAGTAGGGCGCGCTCGTCCCGCCGATTCGCGCGGACTCGCTGCCTCAGGGGACGCGGGCGATCCACTCGTCGGTGCCGAACTTGCTCGCCACGAGCGCCTCTGCCGCGGCGTATTCCGCCTCGGTGATGTCCCCGTCCACGGCTCCGTACAGGGACGTGAACGTCCGCTTCATCCTGTCGATGATCTCGGCACGGCTGAGGCCGGTCTGGCTGCGGAGCGGGTCGACCCGCTTGACGGCACTCGTGATGCCCTTGTCGCTGAGCTTTTCGCGACCGATGCGCAGCACCTGCACCATCTTCTCGCCGTCCATGTCATAGCTCATGGTCACGTGGTGCAGCACGGCACCGCTGCCGAGACGCTTCTGCGCGGCACCGCCGATCTTGCCGGTCGGGCTCGTGATGTCGTTGAGCGGCTGGTAGTGCGCGTCGATGCCCAGCGAGCGCAGCGCAGTGAGCACCCACTCGTCGAGGAACGCGTAGGAATCGGCGAAAGTCATGCCCTGCACGAGCGCGGCGGGGGCGTAGATCGAGTACGTGATGACCGAGCCGGCTTCCATGAACATGGCGCCGCCGCCGCTGATCCGGCGGACGACGGTGAAGCCGTGGGCTGCAGCCTGCTCGGCGTCGACCTCGTTCCGGAGCGACTGGAAGCTGCCGATGACGACGGCGGGCTCCGTCCACTCCCAGATCCGCAGCGTCGGATTGCGCCGGCCCTCGCCGACCTCGATCGCGAGCACCTCGTCGAGCGCCATCTGCATCACCGGCGGCACGGCCTTGGAGTGCACGAGCTGCCAGTCGTAGTCGCGCCAGGTACTCGCCTGCGCGAGCGACCTGCGGATCGCAACCGCGACCGCCTCCGGCGAGAAACCGAGAAGCACCGCCTGGGCGGGCAGGGCCGCGCGCACGGCGGCGGCCAGGCTCGCGGCATCCGTGCTCGCGGGGAGGCCGGTCACGGCCGCATTGATCGCCCCGAGGGCGTCGTCGGGCTCGAGGAAGAAGTCCCCCGCGAGCCGGAAATTGATGATCGTGTCGTCGACGACGTCCAGGTCGACGACCACGAGCTTGCCACCGGGGACCTTGTATTCACCATGCATGAGGCCAGCCTAACCGTCGATTCCACCGACCCCAGGGGGTAACTGACTATCGAGCCAGCCGATCAGATCGGCGAAGACCTCTGCGCGGTTCGTTTCGTTGAACACCTCATGCCGTGCACCGGGATATACCACGAGGCGAATGTCACGCAGTCCTGAGCGACGCGCGTATGCGTCCTTGAGCATGGTCGCACTGCGCTCCCCACCGACGGTGTCGTCGCCGCCGACCAGGATCAGGAGCGGAAGGTCGGGCGGAAGTCCGCGGGCCGGCCGGCCGAAGAGTCGGGCGGCCTCCCGCAGGCCGAAGAGCTTCGCGAGGGGGGTCGTTGTAGTGAGCGGGTCGGCGACGAAGGCCTCCGCGACCGCGGGATCGCGGCTGAGCCATTCGACGCCGGTCGTTCCGAGGTGCTTGTGCCGGGCGTTGAGGTCACCGCCGTTGAGGTAGCCCGGCCAGCGGTAGGCGGTTCCGGTCAGGACGACCGCGGCATAGTCATCCGCATGGTCGTTCACGATCATCTGCGCCATGAACGAACCCCAGCTGTGCCCGAGCAGGACGAGGGGCAGGTCCGGGTGTTCCGAGCGGATGATGCCGGTCAGCTGGTGCACGCCCGCGACGGCCGCACGGAGCCCACCAGGGCCGAGGCGCCCGAGCCGGGACGCGTCCCCCGCGTACTGCCGCAGCCCGGTCCGGCCGTGGCCGCGATGGTCGTCCGCATAGACGGTGTAGCCGGCCTCGTTCAGCCGTCCGACGAGCTCGGTGTAGCGGTTGGCGTGTTCACCGACCCCGTGCACCACCTGGACGATGGCGCGCGGGCGCGGCACGTCCCAGACGTAGTACTCGAAGGCGACGCCATAGTCATCCGTGTAGGTGGGCACGCCGCCAGTCTGGCAGAACGGATACGCCCCGCGGGGACAGAATTCCGGGAATACTTAGCATCGCTAAACGGTTACACTGTTGTGCTATGGAATCCATGCTCGAACCGGCCGTGTCCCCGCCGGACACCCACGCCGGCCACCGGCCGACCATTGCCGAACTCAGCCATGACTTCCGGGTTGCCAACGGCCGTCTCGCGCGCCGGTTGCGCCAGGAGAAGGCCGACAACGAACTGAGCGCAAGCCAGTTCTCCGCGCTCGGCTCGCTCTTCTTCAACGGCCCATTCACCCTCCGCGAACTCAGCGAGCACGAGCGCGTGACACCGCCGTCGATGAGCCGGACCGTCGCCGCGCTCGTCGCGGCGGGCCTCGTGCACCGGGCGGGTTCGACAGACGACGGTAGAAAGATCATCCTGACGGTGACCGACTCCGGCCGGACGCTCATGCACGAGACCCGCAATCGCCGGGATGCCTGGCTCGCCGTGCGCATCGACCGGCTCAGCCCCGAGCAGCGCACGGTGCTCTCCGCGGCCATCACGGTCATGAAGGAGCTCACCGACAGTTGAGTGCCATGTTCCGCTCCCTGAGCGTCCCGAACTACCGGATCTGGTTCGCAGGCGCCCTGGTGTCGAACGTCGGAACCTGGATGCAGCGCACGGCCCAGGACTGGATCGTCCTGACCATGCTCACCGACCACAACGCGACGGCGGTCGGCATCGTGATGGCCCTGCAGTTCGGACCGCAACTCCTGCTGATGCCCTGGTCCGGCCTCATCGCCGACCGGTTCAACCGGCGCAAGCTGCTGATCGCGACCCAGAGCCTCATGGGCGTGCTCGCGCTGGGGCTCGGCCTGATCGTCGTGACCGGCGTCGCCCAGCTCTGGCATGTCTATCTCTTCGCGCTCGGCCTCGGTGTCGTCGCGGCCATCGACTCTCCCGCCCGCCAGACCTTCGTCTCCGAGCTCGTACCAGACAGCAACCTCTCCAACGCGGTCGCACTGAACTCGGCGTCCTTCAACGGCGCCCGCCTGATCGGCCCGGCCGTCGCCGGCCTCCTGACGGTCGCGGTCGGCGCCGGCTGGGTGTTCCTGATCAACGCCGTCACCTTTGCGGCGACCGTGTTCGCGATGACCCTGCTGCACACGAGCGAGCTGCGGTCGCAGCCGCGGGCCCCCCGGAAGCGCGGCCAGCTGATGGCCGGCTTCCGCTACGTCTCGCATCGGCCAGACATCATCGTCGTGCTGATCGCCGTCTTCCTGATCGGCACGTTCGGGCTCAACTTCGCGATCTTCACGGCGACCATGGCGACGATCGAGTTCCACATGGGCGCCGGCGAGTTCGGGCTGCTCAGTTCCATCATGGCGATCGGCTCCGTGGCCGGCGCGCTGCTCTCGGCACGCCGCAGTCGCCCCCGCCTGCGCCTCGTGGTCGCCGGCGCCGCGCTGTTCGGGCTGTCCTGCGGGATCGCCGCGGTGATGCCGACGTACCTGAGCTTCGCGGTCTCGCTCGTGTTCGTCGGGCTGTTCTCACTCACCCTGATGACGACCGCGAACGCCTATGTGCAGACCACCACGAAGCCGGCCATGCGCGGGCGGGTGATGGCGCTCTACATGGCCATCTTCGCCGGCGGCACTCCCCTCGGCGCCCCGTTCGTCGGCTGGGTGGCCGACCAGTTCGGCCCGCGGTGGGCGCTCGGCGTCGCGGCGCTGTCGGGCGTCCTGGCCGCTGGGGCCATGCTGTTCTGGCTGATCAGGTATCGCAGCCTGCGGGTGCGATACCGCCGCAGCGAGCTTCCGCATGTCCTGGTGCGCCACGACGGAGACGGACTCGACCCCGCCCCGATCGACCGCGAAACCGCCACCCGCGAGATTGCGATCATCGAGGCGACCCGCTAGCTCCGCCCGCGCACCGCAGCAGTGTCGTGCGCCAGGGCACGGCCGTGTGCTCGCTCCCGGCCGCAACCGGGGCGAGCGGATGCCGGGAGCCCGGCCCTCGGCATCCGCT
>NZ_JASJVI010000043.1:0-31245 GCF_035019865.1 Cryobacterium sp. 10I5 | reverse complement strand
GCAGGCCGATCCGGAGCGGCGCGCTGCCGTCGAGCAGCGCGGCGCAGGCGACGACGGTCGCCTCGGTGGGCCCGTAGGTGTTCCAGACCTCGCGGCCGCGGGCCTGGAGCCGGGCGGCGAGTTCGGGCGGGCAGGCCTCGCCGCCGAAGATGAGCAGGCGGACTCGTTCGAGGGCTTCCTCGGGCCAGAGCGCCGCGAGGGTCGGCACCGTCGAGACGATGGTGATGCCGTGCGCGATCAGCCACGGGCCGAGGTCGACGCCGCTGCGCACGAGGGAGCGCGGAGCGGAGACGAGGCAGGCGCCGCCCCGCCAGGCCAGCCACATCTCCTCGCAGGAGGCGTCGAAGGCGACGGACAGGCCGGCGAGCACCCGGTCGGCGGGGCCGATCGGGTCGGCTCGGAGGAACAGCCCGGCCTCGGCGTCGACGAACGCCGCCGCCGAGCGGTGCGAGACGGCGACGCCCTTCGGCACCCCCGTCGAACCGGAGGTGAAGATGACCCAGGCGTCGTCGCTGCCGCGGGGCAGGGTGCGGTGGGTGTGCGCGAGGGTCAGGTCTTCCTCGGGCGGCAGCATCCGCTGCCTGAGCATGACGTCATCCACCGCCGGCCGGAACTCGAAGACGCCGCCGCGGCCGATCACGCCGACGACGCGGGCCTCGCTGAAGACCAGGTGTGCGCGTTCCTCTGGGTCGTCGGCGTCGACGGGGACGTACGCTGCCCCCACCCGCAGGGTTGCGAGGATGGACACGTAGAGTTCGCGGGTTCCGGAGGGGATGCGGATGCCGACGGTGTCCCCGCGGCGCACGCCGGCCTGGCTGAGGGCGAGGGCCTGCTCGTCGACGAGATGCCGGAGCTGGCGGTAGCTGACGGTGCCGGAGTGGTCCTCGAGGGCGAGGGCGTTCGGGTGCCTGGCCTCGGTGGCGAAGAGGATGTCGATGAGGGTGCGCGGCTCCGTGGTGCGCGATCCGGCCTCGAGCACAGCCTGGGCTGCACCCTGCGGAACGGGGGTCTCGGTCACGCTCGCTCCTCGGATCGGGACGCGGTGCTCGGCACCGCACGACGATTCCCCAGTGTAGAACAGGCGTGTGACGCCGGGGTGTCTGCCAGCACCTCGGTCAGAGGGCGTCCCCGGCGGATGCCGGCCGGCCGAGCAGGCGACCGAGCGCGTCAAGCTCTTCGCCGCCGGCCATCAACCCGGTGAGCGCGTCGAGCGTGATCCCGTCTCGCGCGAATTCGCCGAGGCTCGTGCCGTGACGGAGCACGAGGAACCGGTCCCCGACGGCCCAGGCGTGGTGCGGGTTGTGCGTGATGAACACGATGCCGACGCCGCTGTCCCTGGCCCGCGCGATGTACCGGAGCACGAGGCCGGCCTGGGTGACGCCGAGGGCGGACGTCGGTTCGTCGAGGATGACCAGTTTCGCGCCGAAGTGCACGGCGCGGGCGATCGCGACGGCCTGGCGTTCCCCGCCCGAGAGGGTTCCGATCGGCTGGTCGACGTCGCGGAGGGTGATGCCGAGGGTCGCGAGGCTCTCCCGGGTGGTCGCCCGCATCGCGGCGACGGCGAGGCGGCGGAACGGACCACGGCCGACCGTCTCTTCTGCGCCCAGAAAGAAGTTGCGCCAGACCGGGAGCAGGGGCACGAGGGCCAGGTCCTGATAGACCGTCGCGATGCCGCGGGCGAGCGCGTCCCGGGGACTCGCGAAGTGCTGCTCGATGCCGTGGGCAAGGAGAGTGCCTTCGGTGTGCGGGTGTGCCCCGGCGAGGACCTTGATCAGCGTGGACTTGCCCGCCCCGTTGTCGCCGAGCACGCAGAGCACCTCGCCGGCTCCGATGGAGGCCGTCACCCTGCTCAGCGCGCGCACCGAACCATAGTTCTTGCCGAGGCCGCGCACCTCGAGAAGGGGCGTCCGGGCATCCGCCGCGCCCAGGGGCTCCGCCGCGGTCATGAGCGGTCACCGGCCTGGCGGCGCACCCCGAGGTTGACGAGCACCGCGAGCAGCAGCATGCCGCCGAGGAAGGCCTTGAGCCAGTTGCTGTCCCACTGGGCGAAGACGATGCCCTGGAGCGCCATGCCGTAGATGAGGGCGCCGAGGGCGGCGCCGATCGCGGAGCCGAACCCGCCAGTGAGCAGGCAGCCGCCGACGACGGCGCAGATGATGTAGACGAATTCCTGGCCGATGCCCGTCGTCGCCTGCACGGTGGACACGTCGAAGAGCTGGAGCATGCCGACGAGCCAGGCGGCGCCCGCCGTCGTGAGGAAGAGCCCGAACTTCACCCGGCGCACGGGCACGCCGACCTGGCGGGCGCTCGCGGCCTGGCCGCCGACCGCGAAGACCCAGTTGCCGAAGCGGGTGCGCAGCAGTACCCAGGTCGCGAGTGCGGTCAGCAGGATCCACCAGACGATCGAGATCTTGACGTCCATGCCGAACAGCGGGAACGAGGAGCCGAAGAGCACCCGGGCCTGGTCGAAGCCGGTGACCGCTCCGAGGCCCTGGATCGCGACGGTTCCGGTGAGCAGTTTGGTGACGGCGAGGTTGAGGCCCTGCAGGATGAAGAAGGTCGCGAGGGTCACGATGAAACTCGGCAGGCCGGTCGAGGTGACGAGCCACGCGTTGAACGCACCGACGAGGAGGGCCGCGGCGAGCGCGAGCACGAGGGCGAGCCACACGTTCAGGCCCCACTGCGTCGTCGCGATGCCGACGATCAGGCCGGTCGTTCCGGTCATCGCGCCTGCGGACAGGTCGAACTCTCCGCCGATCATCAGGAGGGCGACGGCGACCGCCATGATCCCGAACAGCGACGACGAATACAGCCAGGTTGCAACGCCGGCCGGGGTCAGGAAAGCGGATGTCGAGATCGAGAAGTACAGGAAGATCCCGAACGCGGCGACGAGTGCCCCGACCTCGGGGCGGCGAAGCAGCCCGGTCATCGGGTTCCGTGGGCCGCGTAGGTGGCGACCTGCGCCGCGTTTTCCTTCGTCACGAACCCGGGGCCGGAGAACACCGGCTGGCCGCCGCCGACGACGTCACCGTTGCGTTTCTGCAGGGTGAGGAACACCACCGGAAGGTAGCCCTGGGAGTATGGCTGCTGGTCGACCGCGAACAGGATCGAGCCGGCCTCGATGAGCGTCGTCACGTCCTTGGACACGTCGAAGGTCGCGAGCTGCGCGTGGCTGCCGGCGTCGGTGATGGCCTGGCTCGCGGCGACGGCGATGCCCGGGTTCAGGCTGAGCACGCCGTCGATCGTCGGGTCGGCCAGGAGCGTGCTCTTGATCGTGTTTTGGGCGTCCGCGAGGTTGGCGATGTCGACCTGCACGTTGGCGACCGGGCTGCCGAGGCCGTCGGCGGCTCCCCGGCACCGGTCTTCGAGGCCCGTGTTTCCGGCCTCGTGGATCACGCAGATCACCTTGGTGGCCCCCGCCTTGGCGAGGCGCTTCCCCGCGGCCTGTCCCGCGGCATACTCGCTCTGGCCCACGTGGGTCTGCGCACCGAAGGCGAGGGACTCCTCGAGTCCCGAGTTGATCGTGATCACCGGGATACCGGCCGCGACGGCCTTCTCGATGGACGCCTTGACCCCGTCGGGGTTCGCCATCGAAACGATCAGGCCGTCCGGATGCGTCGCGACGGCCGAGTCGATCAGCTGGCTCTGCCGCACCGGGTCGCCGTCGCCCTGGTAGGTCACGGTCGCGCCGAGGTCTTTCCCTGCCTGCTCCGCGCCGCTCTTGACGACGTCCCAGAACGCGTCTCCGGGGTTTCCGTGGGTGACCATCGCGATGGTGGTCTTCCCGGCGGATGCCGCGTCGGAGCCGGTCGCGCTACTCCCGTTCGCCGAGCATCCGGTGAGGGTGAGCGGAAGCAGGACCAGGGCCGCGAGCCCGGCGAGCAGGCTGGTTTTGTGCAACATCGGTGGTTCGTCCTTCGGGGCCGGTCTTCAGCCAGCTGCCGGAGTCCGGCGAACGGGCGGGACGCCGCTGAGGATGACCCTCCTGAATCTTAGGCGGCAGCGCTGCGTGGCGAGTCCGGAGGGGACGCACTACAGGCCGGCGATGGACGGCAGCCGCCCGGAACGGACGGCCTCGGCGAATGTCTGATAGTCGCGGTCGTTCTGATCCGCATAGCGCAGCGAGAAATCGGTGATGGCCGTGTCGAATTCGTCTCTCTTCCCGAGGTAGGCGGCGATGGCGACCGGGTCACCCGAGCGTGCGTGCGCGCGAGCGAGCGTCCAGCCGCACAGTCCGGCATAGAGGGTCATGCCGTACGGCACCATGTTCTCCACAACGACCGAGCCCTTCATGTCGCGCAGCTGGCGCCAGTAAAGGAAGCGGTTCTGCTGCACCCCTTTCGTCCAGCCCAGGTAGATGTCACTCGCGGCCTGCATCATCCGTTGTCCCTGCACGACGCGCTCGCCGGGTTGTTCGTAGCGGCTCTTGTCGAGATGATCTTCGAGCACAGAGGCCCTGGCCTCCTTGACCTGGAGGAAGAGTGGATCCTGTTGGTCACGCCCCTGGAGCAGCGCTATGTAGGCACGCGTGCCGACGCTCCCGACGCCGACGACCTTGCGGGCAACGTCGACGAGTTCAAAACGTTCGAGCAGCGCGCGGCGGTCGTCCTGGAGATTGGCGCGGTAGGAACGGAACGCCGTCCGCACCGATTCCTCGATCTCGTCGGGCGTCAGTCCCGTTGTCGTGGTCAGCTCCCGGACGGGGATGACGATCGGCGGCTGGCTGATGATGCGGTACTCCCCGTCGACGAACTCTGCGAGTTTCGACAGCGCCTGCAAGCTGTCACGGGTGCGGGCCTTGTCGGCGATCGCCCTCGTCCTCTTCTCGGCGTTCACCGCCGCCGTTCGCTCCGTCTTGTCTCCGCTCTTCCTGCCCGCGGCGACCTGGAGGGTCGCCATGACGGTCTCCTCGGTCATGCGCGCGTACCAGACGTCCATCGTGCGCATCTTCGCGAATTCCGCCATCGCCTCGCGGTACGCGCGCACCGAAGCGAGCGTCACGTCGTGGACCTGGGACGTCGTGAACCTGTTGTTGCGGGCCGCGATCGTGAAACTCGCGCACATCCGCTGCACGTCGTATTCGAACGGGCCGGGCAGGGTTTCGTCGAAGTCGTTCAGGTCGAAGAGCAGGGCGCGCTCCGGAGAGGCGAAGAGGCCGAAATTGGACAGGTGGGCGTCACCGCAGAGCTGGACGATCAACCCGGACCTCGGGGTGTCCTTGAGATCGGCGGCCATGATCCTGGCCGCGCCCCGATAGAACGTGAACGGCGAGACAAGCATCCGGCCGTGCCGAACCGGCACCAGATCCTGGTCCCTGGTGAGATTCTGTTCCTCGAGCAGCGCGACCGGGTCTGGCCGGTCCGCGGCCGGCGACCAACCCGAGTGACCGGCGCGGGGAGTCTGCTCCCGCGCCTGCTTGCCCCTGGCCTTGCGCTCCTCGACGGTCGCATGTTCGACGACGTTGTCGAGCGCGGCCCTGTCCTCATACACGGCTGACGACTTCTCTGTCGTTACTCAGTCGTTTTCTGCCCGTGCCGTCTAGCCCAGCGCCCTGGCCTTGAGCCGCTCGTACTCGGACTGGGTGATGATGCCGGTGTCCAGTAACTTCTTCGCATCCGCGATCTCCGTGGACGGCGACGAACCCGCGACGGTCTTGATGTACTGGTCGGTCGCGCCGCGATACTGCTGCCGACGTTGCTCCTGGCGCTGGGACATCCCGGAACCCCGCGCAATCAGGTAGACGAGGGCGGTGAGGAAGGGCAGGAAGACCAGGAAGATCATCCAGATCGCCTTGACCCAGCCGCTGACCTCATGGTCGCTGAACAGGTCTCCGATGATGGTCACGAGCACCATGAGGTAGGCCAGAAAGACGAAGGACCAGAAGAAGAACCCCACCAGGTTCCAGAAATTGTCCATGAGCCGTCACTCCTTCGGATCCCGGGACACCCGTGCGATGCCCTCGTCGCTGACAAACTAGTGCCCTTCCTGGGTTTCAGGAATGGGCGTGGTCACGGCGATTGCTGCGCCTCGCGGGTCTTCCCCTGGCGTCTCGCGACGGTCTTGTTCGGAATGTTCCTGGAGAACAGCAGGGATCCGAGCGCGAAGAGGATCAGCGCGAAAAAGGACACCCGCAGGGACGACACCTGCGATTCGCTGTAGATCGTGGTCAACGCGGCACTGTCTGTGCTCGACAGTCCGGCGTCCGTCGCGATACGGGCCACACTCGAGACGGGCACGATGGCGATTCCGGCCTCGGTCTGCGTGCTGACTGCGGATTTCACGGTGTCGGGGAGGCTGCTGCTCTCCACGGATCCGAAGAACGAGGACGAGAGCGACGCGATCAGCACGGACCCGATCAGCGCGGTGCCGAGCGAGGAGCCGAGATTCTGGAAGACGCCCTGGAGTCCGCCGACCTCGCTCGTCTTCTCCTCGCCGACACTGGACATGTTCACGTTTCCGAGTTGCGAGGCGAGAAGGCCGAGTGCAGCCCCCGCCGTGAACATCCCGATGCCGAACACGACGCTCTTCAGGTCCAGCGAGACCGACCCGAGCAGGCAGGCGGCGCTTCCGACGAGGACGACCTGCCCCACGCGCACGATTCGGCGCGGTGACCACAGCGTCGACAACCGGGTGCCGACGACGGAGAAGAGGATGAGCGCGATCGACAGCGGAAAGATCTTCAGCCCGGTCTCCAGGGCGTTGAGGCCCAGGGTCATCTGCAGGTAGATCGGAATCATGAAGAACACCCCGGCGGTGAACGCGTACTGCGCGCCCAACACGGAGAGCCCGGATCGGAGCTGCGTGATCGAGAACAGCCCGATATCGAGGAGCGGCGCCCTGCCCGTCTCGGCCAGTCGCCGTTGGCGGCCGGAGAACAGCACGAGCAGGAATGCACCCAGCAGGATCAGGTAGGGCACGAGGGACAGGCCCAGGGGCTCGATCGGATTCCCATTGATCTCGGGGGCTTGCTTCGGGAGGATCCACCCCCAGGTCTTGCTCTGCAACATCCCGTAGACCACGAGCACGAGGCCCGCCGCAGAGAGCAGAACGCTCGGGACGTCGATCCTGCTACTGCTCGGCCTGCTGTTGTCGGCGATGAGGCGTGCCGTGAGGACGACGCCGATCATGATCACGACTTCGGACACGAAGACGTACCGCCAGTTCAGGTAGGTCGTGACGTAGCCTCCGATCAGGGGGCCGGCGGCGACGGCGGCCCCGGACACGGCGCCGATGATCGCGTACGCGGTCACGCGGTCGCTGCCCCGGTAGTTCTCCGCGACGAGAGCGGCGATGGCCGGGATCACCAGCACGGCGCCGAGCCCTTCGACGACCGACCAGCCGAGGAAGAGCACCACGAAATTCGGGCTCAGTGCCGTCAACAGCGAACCGCAGGAGTAGACGATCGCGCCGATCACGAACGCGCGCCGCCGGCCCCAGACATCACCGAGCTTTGCGCCGAGCAGCATGACCGCCGCCATCGTGAGGGTGTAGAACGTGATCGCGCTCTGCATGGCGGCGACCGTGGTGTCCAGGTCCGTGACAACGGTCGAGATCGACACGTTCATGACGGTGCTGTCGAGCACCATGACGAACTGCGCACTTCCGAGGACCGCGACCGCCGTCCACTTGTTCATCGAGTCACCCGCAATCCGACGCGAACGTCGCTGACCCCCGCATCCGTTGCTGTCCGGCACCCCCTATTCGAGGTGAGTATGACATCGCCCCGAACCGCGCGAAAGAGGAAGGGCCGGTCGCCTCCTCGACCGGTGGCGGGCGAGGCCGCTCAGCCCGGCAGGTGGATGGCTGTGAGGACCGCGGCCAGCAGGCGGATTCGTTCCCAGAGCGAGGCGACGATGATGTGCTCGCTGCGGGCATGCGCACCGCCCCCGCGGGGTCCGAAACCGTCGACAACGCCCAGGGCGGATGCGCCGAGCAGGTTGGTGTCTGCGGCGCCGGCCGCCGGGGCTGCGCCGAGGGGGGAGAGGCCCGGACGGGTGTCGCCGAGCCGGGAGTCGCAGCCGGAGATCAACGCCGACAGCTTCTGGTCGGCGACCCTGGGCTTCCAGGCCGGGCGGTAGGACAGACGGGTGATGGCCACCTCCGCTCGCGGGCGGATCGGCACCAGCGCCTCGATCTCGTCGAGGACTTCGCCTTCGATGTCCGGATCGGAGAAGCGGAAGCCGAGCACGGCCACGGCGTTGTCCGCCACGACGTTGGCCAGGCCGGGTGCTGTGATGGATCCGAGGTTGTAGAGCACCCGGGCGCCCGGGCGTGCACCGGCGCGGGTCGTCGCGCGGGCGGCGATGTCCCGCACCCGCAGCAGCTGGTCGATGATCTCCTCGGTCGCGGAGACACCCTTCTCCGGGTCGAGGGCGGCGTGGGCGGGAACACCGGACACGGCGAGCGCCAGGCGGGTGCTGCCGAGGCGCCCGACCTTGAGGTCACCGTTGGGATGCGGAGACTCGAAGCCGATGGCCGCCGAACAGCCTTCGGCCGTGGCCAGGAGCAGCGCGCCCGAGGTCGGGGAGCCGATTTCCTCGTCTGCCGTGACGATGATCCGCACCGGAGCGTGGTCCACTGCGCCGGTCGCGGCCCGCGCACGGAGCAACTCGAGGGCCTCTTCCATGACCACGAGGCCGGATTTCATGTCGTAGACCCCCGGACCGGTGATGCGGGTGCCGTCGATGGTCCACGGTACGTCGCCGGCGAGGGTGCCGACCGGCCACACCGTGTCGGAGTGCCCGATCAGGAGAACGGGGGCGGCGCCGACGCCGCTGCCGCGCCCGGGAAAGTCCGCCACCAGGTGAGCGCCTCCCGGTGTCGGGTGCAGGACGACCGTGCCGCCGAGTTCCGTATAGCGGATCGCGAGGGCATCGGTGAACGCCGTGATGGCTGCGCTCGCCCCGGTCGGCGTTTCGCGCAGCACGTAGTCCTCGAGGGTCGCCAGTGCACGCACGCGTGCGGATGCGTCGGGGATGACGGGTCCAGTGGTTGTGATGACGGCATCTCCTCAGGCGGTGGCAGGCTCGGAACAGGTAGAAGATATGTTACCTATCCTTCGACTAGTTCGTGGAGTTACTTGAGAGTTGCGAAACGAATACGACACATAAGTTGTTTATGATTGTCAGATTGGTTCTGGAACATCGTGTTCCGAAAAGACCAGGACAGGGAAACGACACAACATGGGTGACCTGAAACTCACGGTGGAATCCACCCGGTCACGCGCCGTGTTCGGCCATGCCAGCGAGCTGTATACCCGGGTGTTCGGTTATACCGCGGCCGATCACAGCCTGAACCCGAAGCTGCTCTCGGCAATCGTGGGCAACGGCGGTGCGGCCGTTGCCGCGCGGGACGGCGCCGGCGAGCTCGTCGGTTTCGCCTACGGATTCGTGGGTTTCGAATCCGGGGCCCCCTACCTGTACTCGCAAGCCGCGTTCATCGACCCCGCCTGGCAGGGCAAGGGAGTGGGCCGCCTACTCAAGCAGGAACAGGCCATCATCGCGAGATCAGAGGGACTCACCTCGATGCGTTGGGCGTTCGACCCGACCCTTGCCCGCAATGCCCACTTCAACCTCGACGTGCTCGGCGCCCGCGGAGTGCGCTTCGCCGCGAACTACTACGACGAGCCGTTCTCCGACCGCCTGATCGTGGACTGGTCGCTGGCGTCCGCCGCTATCGGGTCTGCCACGCCGCCCCGCGCCGCGGCGCCGATCCCCCCGAGCTTCCCCGTCGTGGATCCCACCGCACTGGGAACGACGCTGCCCCGGCACTGGGGTCGGCCGGTGGGCGACGGCGACGTCATCCACGTGCCGATTCCGTCCGACACTCCCGCGAAGACACTCGCTCCCGCGATCGTCCAGGCGTTGCGCGCGGCCGTGGCGGAAACCTTCACCGACCTCTTCGAGCGCGGCTACGTCGCCGAATCCTGCGTCCGGGTGGACGGCACGAGCGCCGCATACGTGTTCGTCGCGGCCGGGACCCAGGAGGCTGCGCCGCGCATCCACCAGGCAGCTCGATGACCGAGGCGAACGCGGCGAATGAGACCCTCGCGAGCCCGGAGGACCGGTACGCAGCGCGGCTGCAGAAACGGTCCTCGTCGTCGGTCCTGCGCGCGCGAATCGTGGAGAGCGAGAAGAAGAACCTGGCCGAGACGTTCGCGCACCTCGGGGAAGACGATGCCCTCGTGCGCGCACCGGCCCGGATCGTGGCCGCTCGCAGGCGGTATGTGCTCGGCGCGGGCAAGTCCTTCGCCTACGCGACCCTGTTCGCCTGGGACCTCTCGGCCGGACTCTCACAGGTGCTTCTCATCGACGAAGCCGCCGTCCGCTCGATCGACGTCCTCAGCGACGTGCGCCCGACCGATGTGCTCGTGGTGTTCTCGTTCCGCAGGTACCAGCGGCAGAGTGTGCTCGTCGCCGAACGGTTCGCCGCGGCCGGCGGCACCGTGATCGCCGTCACGGACTCCCCCGATGCGCCCGTCGCGGCCTTCGCCACCGAAACCGTGACGGTACCGACCAGCAGCGCCTCGTCCGCCGACTCCCCCACGGCGGTGGCCGCCGTCATCCACCTGGTGAGTACCTTGAGTATTGCCAGTGCCAAGGGAGCGCGGCGCCGGTTTGCCGAGCGGGAGCATCTGAACCAGATCCTGAACAGTTACGTGGAGTGAACAATGGAACGCAGCATCGAAGGAGCACGATGAAGGTAGTGGGCGTTTCCCTGTTTGTCACCCGGTTGCCGTTGGTGCACGGTTTCGAGACCAGTTCTCACCGCAAGAGCCACCTCGACCACATCGTGGTGCGTCTGACCGAAGAATCCGGCGCGATCGGCTGGGGCGAGATCGCATCGGCGAGCGACCCCTTCTACTCCTCGGAGACCGTGGACACGGCCCTGCTCGTCGCGAAGAAGTACATCGTCCCCGCGATCATCGGGCACGAGTGGGAGACGCCGGCCGAGCTGGCGACGACGTGGGCACGCATCCGCGGCCACGAGTTCGCCAAGGCCGGCTTCGACATGGCCGCGTGGAGCCTGTACTCCGGAGCGCGCGACGAACCGCTGTCTGTGGCGCTGGGCGGCACCCGCGCCGAGGTCGCCGCGGGGGTCTCCCTCGGCATCGAATCGTCCATCGACGCCCTGCTCGCCGAGGTCTCCCGCCATGTCGACGCCGGATACCGCCGGGTGAAGCTCAAGATCAAGCCGGGCTGGGACATCGGTCCCGTTCGGGCGGTACGCGCCGCCTTCCCGAAGCAGGACGTCCATGTGGACGCGAACGGGATCTACGCGGATACCGACGAAACCACGGCCCTGATGCGCGGTCTCGACGAATTCGGCCTCAGCATGATCGAACAGCCGTACGCACCCCGCAATTTCGTCGCCCATGCCAGGCTCCAGGCCACCCTGGAGACCCCGATCTGCCTCGACGAGGGAGTCGTGGACCTCGACGACATCGGCACGATGATCGCCCTCGGCGCCGGCCGGATCCTGAACATCAAGGTGTCGCGGATGGGCGGTCTCACCGTCGCCCGCGCCGCACACGATCTCGCGAGGGACGCGGGCATCCCGGTGTGGTGCGGCGGCATGCACGAATTCGGCATCGGGCGTGCGGCCAACGTCGCCCTGTCGTCGCTACCCAACTTCAGCTACCCGTCCGATGTGTCGGCGTCGGAGAAGTATTACGCGAAGGACATCATCGACCCCCCGGTCACCGCGGTCGACGGCATGGTGACCGTTCCCACCGGGCCGGGTCTCGGCTACGCGGTGCTGCCCGACTGGATTTCCGAGAACACGATCAGCCACGAGCACTATGGAGCAGAACGATGAGCACAGCAGACACGAATCCCGTTGCGACGAACGCGGACGCCTCGCCCACAGACGGGGCGGACCCCCGCGTGCTGTTCATGCTGGACGACCCGACCCAGACCGGTACGGATGCCTCCGCGCTCGCGTCCTCGGTCCGTCGCGCCGACCCGTCCGACCCGCAGATCTCGGTGCTCGACCTCGCCGTGACCCGCGGCGACGGCATCTTCGAAACGCTCGACGCCATCGACGGTTTCGGCCAGGCCCTCGAGCCGCACCTGGCCCGTCTGTCCAATTCGGCCAGGTTGCTCGACCTGCCGGCTCCGTGCCTCGACCTCTACCGCGAGGGCATCCGCCAGGGAATCGCAGCGTCGACCCACCAACGCCTGTCGGTCAAGCTCGTGCTCACCCGCGGCATCGAGGGCGCCGGCCGGTGCACGGGCTGGGTCTTCGTCGACCCGGAACCCGACTTCACCGAGGCGCGCACCCACGGCCTGAAGGTGGTCACCCTCGACCGCGGTTACCGCCACGATGTCGCCCAGACGTCCCCATGGTTGCTGCAGGGAGCGAAGACCCTCTCCTACGCGGTGAACAAGTCGGTCTACCGTGAGGCGGAGCGCCGGGGAGCCGACGACGTGATCTTCATCAGCAGCGACGGGTTCGTCCTGGAAGGGCCGACATCGACAGCCGTGCTGCAGTTCGGCAGGCACCTCGTCACGCCGTCGACCGACCAGGGCATCCTGGCCGGCACGGCACAGGCCGCCTTCTTTGAGTACGCGGAGACGAACGGGCTGACCACCGAGTACCGCACCGTCACTCCCGACGAGCTGCATGCCGCAGACTCCGTCTGGCTCGCCTCGAGCGTGCGGCAGATCGTGCCGATCGTCGAGATCGACGGGGTCGCCCGCGGCTTCGACGCCCAGCTCCACACCGCGGCGCTGGACTATCTGGTCACTCGCCGCAGCTGAGGCCCTGCTGTACGACCTCGCGATCCTCGCGGCCCCGTGCGTCACGGGGCCGCGGGGATCGCGAGGGCCGCCACGATGTCCTCCGCCCGCGCCCAGTACGCCGCGTAGTGCTCGGGGTCGGCGTTGACCTGGACCGCGTGGGCAAGCAGTGTCGGCTCCATCTCCTTCCAGCCGGCGACCTTCGTCAGCTTGGTGAAGAAATTCTGCGCAGAGACGTAGGGGTCCATCCGGTCGGCCAGTGTTCCCCAGGCGCCGTTGTCGCGCTGCTGGAACAGCCCGCGGCTGTCGGCACCTGCCGCGTCGCCGTGGTCGAGCACCCGCAAACCCGACTCGCCCAGGGCCGTCATCACGCCGACGGTCTGGGTGTGCGTCCCGATCCCGAGATCCCGCCCGGCATTCATGATGTGCGCGGCATTGACCAGGCGGTCCTGGCAATAGCCGGCAACAGGCCCGGCGGGCACGGTGATCGCGCCGACGACGACGGGGTCGGCGGTCGGACAGGTGACCGCGGTTCCGGGGACGGCGCCGATCCCCAGACCCACGAGGTTCCAGCCGGTGAAGCCGAGAACGGCGCAGAGTGCCACGGCCATACCAATGATCGCGATCCCGCGCGTTCGTCTGCCGTCCTGCCGTTCCAGCTGGGGCACGACGACTCCCTTCGCGAGCATCATTCGACGGCTGTCGACGAGGTACCCAGTGGGGTACCTCACGACGTTAGCCAGTGAATCTATGCGCCAGCCCTGAGCCCGCCCGTCTGTCCCGTCTGTGCAGTCTGTGCAGTCTGTGCAGTCTGTGCAGTCTGTGCAGTCTGTGCAGTCTGGCCCACCTGGCCCGTGCTCTGGTCGACCAGCCAGTCGAGCAGGAGGCCGCTGGCTCGATCGTGACCACCGTCCACGCCATGTTGGAGGTCATGCCAGAGCTGCGGTGCGCTGCCGGCGATGCCGCGATCGGCGATGAATCCCGTCAGGGGGCAGGCATCGATGAGGAAGGAATGCGGGGATCCCCAGCGGGTGAATTGCCAGTGATACGCGAGCGCGCCGAGCTCGGTGTGCAGTCGGACGGCTCGGTCAGGAAGATGGAATCCCTCGGGAAGCCCGAAACCTGCCGCCCAGGACGGCACGTCCGCGGCCGGCATCGGGCGTGCGAAGTAGTAGCCCTGGCCGAGTGAGGCTCCGAGCACGGATGCCGCCTCGGCGAGGCCGGCATTCTCGATCCCCTCCAGAACAACGGTCGCACCCATGTCTCGACCCATCTGGGACAGGGTCGCAATGAGGCTGAGTGTCTCGACCGGTTTCGTGGCGACGCCGGCGAGCAGTCCGCGGTCGATCTTGATCGAGTCGAACGGCAGCTGGACGAGCCGTTTCAGGCTGCTGTGGCCCGAGCCGAGGTCATCGAGGGCGAGCCCGACGCCGAGGCCGGTGAGCTCCTCGAGCACCGCGCGCGAGGCCGCCGCATCCAGCTCCTGCGTCTCGAGCAGTTCGAGGCTGAGCCGGTTCGGGGCCAGACCGTACCGACGCAGTGCCTTCGCGACCCATCGGGTGCACAGGGGGTGCAGCAGTGTCGACGGGGCCAGGTTCACCGAGACATCGAGGGCCAGTCCGTCCTGCTCCCACCGGGCGACCCAGCCGAGGGCCTCGTTGAGACCGATCCGGAAGAGCTCGTCGAGGTCGTTGCTGCCGAGTTGCGGCACGAAGCTGTCCGGCGGAACGACGGTGCCGTCGGCGAGGGTCAGCCGGGCGAGGGCTTCGACGCGACGAGGGGTCCCGTCGACCAGGCCGATGATCGGCTGCATGTACATCGACAGTCCCCCGGCGAACAGGCGTTCCCGGAGTTCGCGGGATCTCTCCCCGCGGCGGAAATCCGTCGCGGCCATCGTCGTGTCCCAGTCGACAACCGGTTCCGTGGGAGCGAGCCGCCACCATGCGTCCGGACGCGAAGAATCCGAGCCGGGTTCCGGGAGCGCCTGGCTTGCCAGCCGGAGGACGTGTGTCCCGGAACTCCGGGCGGGAAACGGCGTGATCCCCATGGTCATCCCGAGCATCACGGACTCGCCGTCGACCGGGAACGGGGTCTCGACGGCTTCGTGCAGGCGCTCGAGCCGGGCGGCCAGCTCAGGCGATGCGTCGTCGCAGAGGCCCTCGAGGACGACAACGAACTGGTCGCCGCTGAAGCTCGCGAGGTAGTCACCCTCCCGGAGCCGGCCCTTGAGGCGGCGGGCGAATTCCGCGAGCACGTCATCGGCTCCGGAGAATCCGAACGAATGCCGGACCCCTCGGAAATGGTCCAGGGCGATCAGCCCGAGCCCGGCGCGGTCAGGGCGGCCGGTCGGAGCGGCATCCGTTGATCGACGTTGCAGGTACGACTCGAAGCCGAAACGGTTCGGCAGGCCGGTGACGGCGTCGTGGCCGGCTTGGAAGTCCAGCTTCTCCTGGAGGGTGATCCTGGTATTGATATCGCGCTGCACACTGACATAGTGCGTGATCTCGCCGGCGGGGTCCCGGAGCGGCACGATGCTCAGACCGTTCCAGAACGGCGAGCCGTCCTTGCGGTAGTTGAGAATGTCGCCGTCGAACCCTTCACCGGCCTCGAGTGCACGCCGGATCGCCCCCCGGACGTCGGCGCTGGACCCGGGTCCCTGCAGAAGCCGACAGTTGGTCCCGAGGATCTCGTCCTCGCTGTACCCGGTGATCGCGGTGAACGCTGCGCTGACGTGCAGGATGTTCTGCGCCACGTCGGTGATCAGGGAGACGGTGGACGTCGCGGCGAAGGCCCGGGCGAGCAGCTCAGCTCCGGCGCCGGGCACCGCGTTGTTCCCGACCGGTTCGGATCGGTTCGGAAAGATCGGACTGACCATGCGATTCATACATCCCCCGAGCGCAAGCGCCGCCAGACCCCAAAAATGGACGGACGCGCTCTCACTCTAGACCGGGAGAGGACCCGCGGCATCTGGACGAACCGCGGGCCTCGTCGCGGCGGCCTGCGCCGAGGACTTCACGCTTGTATCCTCGGGGGAACCAGCCCTGCCACCGAAACGGATGTGGATATGACGATCGACATTGCGAGCCAGGCCTTCTCCATCGTCCGGAAGCGGCATCCGCTGTGGAGCTGAGCCCGTATCGCCCCGCCCCGCGCGCCGAACTGATCTCCGTCGGTTCGACGTATGCCGTGCAGGGCCTCGGCTACGCGGTGGTCGTGACCTCCCTCCCCACCATCCAGGCACGACAGTCCCTCGACGCCACCCTGGTGGCCCTGCTCCTTCTCGGAGTCTCCCTTGCCGCGGCGGGCGGTTCCGTTCTCGCCGACGCGATCGCCGTCCGCCGCAACAGCAAGGCGGCGTTGCTGAGCGGCATCGCCGCCCAGGCCGTCGGGTTCTTTCTGATGGCGACCGCGCAGCCGGCCCCGATCTATGTGGGTGCCGTGCTCGTCTTCGGTGTCGGGCTGGGAGCCGTGGATGCCTCGACCGCGATGCAGGGCGTCCTCGTCCAGAGGGGCAGGCCCCGACCCCTCCTCGGGCGGTTCTTCGCCGCGTACACCCTCGCCGCGATCGTCGGGGCATTCCTGATGGTCGCGCTCGTGGAGACCCCGGCCGGCGCCGGTGCAGCCCTCGCGATCGTCGGCATCGTCGATGTTCTCGTCATCGTCGCCGGCTGGCGGCTCCTCGACACCGGTCACGCGGCCCGCGCCCCCGGCCACGCCCGCGATGCCACCCGCATTCCGCGCTGGCCCGTCTTCGTGATCGGGGCGCTCATCCTCGCGGCGTTCGTCGCCGACTCCGCTGTGAGCACCTGGAGCAGCGTCTATCTCAGCGGCACGCTGCACACGGCGGCGTGGGCTGCGCCGCTCGGCTATGCCGCGTACCAGATCGTGGTGCTCGTCTCACGGCTCGGCGTGGACTATCTCGCCCGCCGCACCGCCCGCACGGTCATCGCGACATCGGCCATCGCCTTCGGTGGAATCGGATTCGTCGTGATCGCCCTCGTCCCGACCAGCGCAGGCGCGATCATCGGCTTCGCCCTCACCGGCGTCATCGCGGGAGCACTTGTCCCGCTCTCCTTCGGGGCCGCCGGCGACGTTCTGCCCTCCCGCAGCGACGAGACCATCGCGAGGGTGAACCTCTTCAACTACGCGGGCGCCATCCTCGGCACCGTGATCGTTGGGGTTGTCGCGGATCAGACCGGTTTCGGTCTCGCCTTCCTGATCCCGCTCGTCATCCTCGTTTTGGTCCTGCCCGCCACCCGAGCCCTGCGCAAGCCGAAAGGCATCCCCCTCGAGGCGCCCCAGCCCGGTTGAGCCCGGCATCTGTTCCCGGTCGACGGTCTTACTCGCGAGGCCTTGCCCCGCACCTCGAAAAATGAAATCATGTTGTCACTAGATGGAAATCTTCTCGGACTAGCCTGAGCGGATTCTCTCGAAAGGTGCTGACATGAGCGCGGACGCTCCGGAATCCACGGGTACCAGGACCGTCGAGCGCGCGCTCGGTCTCCTCGCCTATGTGTGCGAACACGGTGCCGTCTCCCTGACCGAAGCCGCCCGCGGCAGCGACCTGTCGGTCTCGACCACCCTCCGGCTGCTTCGCACCCTCGAGACAACCGGGTTCGTCTCCCGCGATGACAGCGGCGACTACCGCCCGGGAAGCATCACCATCCGCCTCGGCGCCCAGGCGCTTTCCCGGGAGACCATCGTCTCCGTCGCGGAGCCGAAGCTGCACGAGATCGTCGAGCTCACGAGCGAAAACGCCTACCTCGGGCTGCCGTCGACCTCGGACACCATGCTGTACGCGGCCGGCGTGCAGGGGACCCATCCGGTGCAACTGGCCAATTGGGTCGGCCGGGTGATTCCCCGCTCGACAACGGCGGCGGGCACGGCGTTCGCCGGCCGGGTCGGCGTCCACGGGTATGCGGTCGTCCGAAGCGGAGCAGACCATGACTCGACTGCGATCGCCGTCCCCGTCCACTCGGTCGGCACCATCGTCGCAACGCTCTCGGTCGTGATCCCGAACTATCGCGTCACCGATCCCGGCCTCGAAAGCATCGGCGCTCTCCTCGTCCGGGTCGCCGGCGAGATTTCCGAACGGCTGGGTTCCGACCCGCTGCCGAACCAGACCTGATCCAGCCAGCCAGCATCAACCAGCATCAACCAGAAGGAAGAAAATCGTGGCCCAGAAGCATCTCCCCCGTCCGGTCCGTGCAGCCAGGGGCACCACCCTGACCGCGAAGAGCTGGCAGACCGAGGCGCCGTTGCGCATGCTGATGAACAACCTCGACCCCGAAGTCGCCGAGCGCCCCGACGATCTCGTCGTCTACGGCGGCACCGGGAAGGCCGTCCGCAGCTGGGAGGCGTTCGACGCGATCGTGCGCACCCTCCGTGAGCTCGAGGACGACGAGACCCTGCTCGTGCAGTCCGGCAAGCCGGTCGGGGTCTTCCGCACCCACACCTGGGCGCCTCGGGTGCTGATCGCGAACTCAAACCTCGTCGGGGACTGGGCGACGTGGCCCGAGTTCCGCAAGCTCGAGCAGGCCGGGCTGACCATGTACGGCCAGATGACCGCCGGTTCGTGGATCTACATCGGCACCCAGGGGATCCTGCAGGGCACGTTCGAGACTTTTGCCGCGATCGCGGACAAGCGATTCGATGGCACGCTCGCCGGAACCCTCACCCTCACCGGAGGGGCCGGCGGCATGGGCGGCGCCCAGCCCCTCGCCGTGACGATGAACGGCGGCGCGGTACTCATCGTCGACGTCGACCCTGCGCGCCTGCAGCGCCGCGTCGACCACGGCTACCTCGACGAGATGACGGACGACCTCGACGACGCCGTCGCCCGGGTCCTCGCCGCGAAGGCGGAGCGCCGGGCGCTCTCCGTCGGACTCGTCGGCAACGCCGCATCCGTCTTCACCGAACTGCTCGAACGCGGAGTCGCGATCGACATCGTCACCGACCAGACCAGCGCACACGACCCGCTCAGCTACCTGCCGGAGGGCATCAGCGTCGCCGATTGGCACACCCGCGCCGCCGCGGACCCCGAGGACTTCACGATCCGGGCGCGGGCATCGATGGCCAAGCACGTCACCGCCATGGTCGGGTTTCGCGACGCCGGAGCCGAAGTGTTCGACTACGGCAACTCGATCCGCGCGGAGGCCGTGCTCGGCGGCTGCGAGCGGGCGTTCGAGATTCCCGGCTTCGTGCCCGCCTATATCCGGCCGTTGTTCGCCGAGGGCAAGGGGCCGTTCCGCTGGGCCGCGCTCTCCGGGGATCCGGCCGACATCGCCGCGACCGACCGGGCGATCCTCGAGCTCTTCCCCAACGACGCGAAGCTCGCGCGCTGGATCCACGGCGCCCAGGAGAAGGTGCAGTTCGAGGGCCTGCCCGCCCGGATCTGCTGGCTCGGCTACAAGGAACGGCACCTCGCCGGGCTCAAGTTCAACGAGATGGTGGCCTCCGGCGAGATCAGCGCCCCGATCGTGATCGGGCGCGACCACCTCGACGCCGGATCCGTCGCCTCCCCCTACCGCGAAACCGAGGCGATGAAAGACGGCTCGGACGCGATCGCCGACTGGCCGCTGCTGAATGCCCTTCTCAACACGGCGTCGGGCGCGACGTGGGTGTCGATCCACCAGGGCGGTGGCGTCGGCATGGGCAGGTCCATCCACTCGGGCCAGGTCACCGTTGCCGACGGCACGGACCTCGCCGCGCAGAAGATCGAACGGGTGCTGATCAACGACCCCGGCACCGGGGTGATGCGCCATGTCGACGCCGGTTACGAGCGTGCCGCCGCCGTTGCCCGCGAGCGCGGGCTGCGCGTGCCGATGTGGGAGGGCGAATGACGGAGTCGGCCACCACCGGCACGGGGCCGGCAACCGCGCACGGCCTGCTCTCCGGCCTCGACGAGATCGCTGAGATCGGCAGGGACGCCCGGCGCGGTGGCTACTCCCGGCACCTCTGGCAGCCGGCCGACCGTGAACTGCGCGACTGGTTCGCCGAACGCGCCGTCCGGCTCGGGCTCGACGTGGAGATCGACAAGAACGGAAACACCTGGGCGTGGTGGGGCCCGCGCGGCGACGATGCGATCGTCGTGGGCAGCCACCTCGACTCCGTTCCCGGCGGCGGCGCGTACGACGGCCCCCTCGGCGTGGTCAGCGCCCTCGAGGCGATACACCGGTTGCAGGCGAGCGGGTTCCGGCCCGCACGCCCCTGCGCCGTGCTGGTCTTCGCCGAGGAGGAGGGCTCCCGGTTCGGCATCGCCTGCCTCGGCTCCCGGCTGATGACCGGCGCACTCGACGCCGATCGAGCCCGCGCTCTCGTCGACGCGGAGGGTATCTCGCTCGGAGCGGCGGCATCCGCTGCCGGGATCGACCCGGCCCGCCTCGGCGAGGACCGAACCGCCCTCGCTCGCATCGGCCTGTTCGTCGAGCTGCACGTGGAGCAGGGTCGCGGGTTGATCGACCTGGGCAGCCCGGTCGCGGTCGCCTCGTCGATCCTCGCGCACGGGCGCTGGCGCGTGACCTTCACCGGGGAGGGCAACCACGCCGGTGCCACGCGGATGACCGACCGCCGGGACCCGATGCTCGCGGCCGGCCGCTCGATGCTCGCCGTTCGCGATGCCGCCGTCGCGAACCCCGGATCCCGGGCCACGATCGGCCGGATCGAGGCCGTGCCGGGCGGCACCAACGTGATCTCCTCGCAGGTCGCGGTCTGGCTCGATGCCCGGGCCACCGAGGACGCCGCGGCGCGGGACCTCGTCACGGAGATCACCGCGCGGGTCTCCGAGGCCGCCGCAGCGGAGGGGTGCACGGCGGTTGTCGTCGAGGAATCCTGGAGCGGGGCCGTCGCCTTCGACCCGGCGCTGCGCGACCGGCTCGTTCGCTCCCTGCACGGCGTCCCCACGCTCCCCACTGGGGCCGGCCACGATGCCGGCGTGCTGTCGAGTCGCCTGCCCACCGCGATGATCTTCGTGCGGAACCCGACCGGCATCTCCCATTCACCGGAGGAGTTCGCCACCCTCGATGACTGCCTCGCCGGCGTCGCGGCGCTCGAGCAGGTTCTCCGGGAGCTGCTGTGACGCCGGAGAGCACTGTGTCATCGGAGAGCACTGTGACGTTCTGGTGCGCGACCGCCCTGGTCGACGGCGCGCCCGTGGACGCGGTGCGGGTGCACGCGGCGCCGGACGGGACGATCGCCCGGCTCGATCGGGGCGTTCCGGCGAGCGCCGGCGACACGGTCCTCGGCACCGTGGTCCCCGGAATGGGCGACGCGCATTCGCACGCCTTCCATCGCGCCCTGCGCGGACGCACGCAGGCGGACGGCGGCGACTTCTGGCGCTGGCGAGAGAATATGTACGCCGCGGCATCCGCTCTGGACCCCGACCTCTACTACGAACTCGCCTCGGCGGTGTTCGCCGAGATGCTCGTCAGCGGTTGGACGGCCGTCGGCGAATTCCACTACGTGCACCACCGGCAGGACGGCCGGCCGTACCCGGACGCTCACGCGATGGAGCTCGCGGTTGCGGCCGCCGCGCGCGACACCGGGATCCGCCTGACCCTGCTCGACACCTGCTACCTGCGCGGAGGCGCCGATCGCCCGCTCTCAGAGCTGCAGCGGCGGTTCGGCGACGGCTCGGCGGAGGCCTGGCTTCAGCGCTGGGAAAGTCTGTGGGACACCCTCGGTACCGGCGCTCGCACTCTGGCCGGCCCTGGCCCAGCAGTCACGCTCGGAGCCGCCCTGCACTCGGTGCGGGCCGTGCCCCGATCGGCGATGGCGACGATTCTCGCCGGGCTGCCGCCCACGGTGCCGCTGCACATCCACCTCTCCGAACAGCCCCAGGAGAACGCGGAGTGCCTCACTGAATACGGCCTCACTCCGACCGGCCTGCTGCACGAACTCGGCGCGCTCAGTCCGCGGCTGAGCGTCGTGCACGCGACCCACCTCACCGACGCGGACATCAAGCTTCTCGGCAACGCCGGGGTGACGGCCGTGTTCTGCCCGACCACAGAGGCCGACCTGGGGGACGGGATCGGGCCCGCTCGACGCCTGGCGGATGCCGGCGCCCGGCTTGCCCTCGGATCCGACCAGAACGCGGTCGTCGACCCGTTTCTCGAGGCCCGCGGCCTCGAGGCCGGCGAACGTCTCGCCTCCGGTCGGCGCGGCCGCTTCTCACCACCGGAACTGGCCGAGACGCTCACCCGCGGCGGCTACGCGTCGCTCGGGCTCGGGACCGGCGGGCTGCAGGTCGGTGCGTGGCTGGACCTCGTCGAACTCGACACCGCCTCGGTCCGCACCGTCGGCGCGGGTCCCGACCAGCTCCCGCTTGTCGCTACCGCGAGCGATGTGCGCCGCGTCATCGTCGGCGGACGTATCATCGCGAGCGACGGGCTTCTCGTGTCGCCCGCTGCCGACCCCGCAGTCCTGCTCGGTGCGGCCCTGCACCGGCTCGACGACACCATCGAGCGCACGAACCCGGCCCGCCTGATCCCGAAGGAACGCGCATGACCTCCGAACTGATCACCGATATCGGCGAGCTGAGCACGTTCGCCGACCACGAGGACCGTCGCGCGAACGCCGCGCTCGTGATCGAGAACGGCAGGATCGCCTGGATCGGCGACGCCGAGCATCCGCCCGTCGCCGACGTGCGCACGAGTGTCGGCGGGCGGGCCGTGCTGCCCGGCTGGGTGGACTCGCATTCCCACCTTGTCTTCGCCGGCGACCGTTCGGCCGAATTCGAGGCGCGCATGGCCGGCACGAAATATGCCGCCGGCGGCATCAGCACCACGGTGAACGCAACGAGGGCCGCGACGGATGCCCAACTCGAGTCCAATCTCCGAGCCTTGCGCGACGAGGCGCGGGCGCAGGGAACCACCTTCCTCGAGACCAAGACCGGCTACGGCCTCGACGTGGACACCGAGCGCCGCTCCGCCGAGATCGCTTCGCGCGGAGCGGACGTGGTGACCTTCCTCGGCGCGCACCTGGTTCCGGAGGGCATCAGCGCCCGCGACTACCTCGACCTCGTGACCGGCCCGATGCTCGCCGCCGTCACTCCGTGGGTCAGTTTCATCGACGTGTTCTGCGAGCGCGGGGCGTTCGACGTCGAACAGTCCCGCGAGGTCCTGCTCGCCGGCCGGGCGGCGGGGCTCGGCCTGCGGGTGCACGGCAACCAGCTCGGCCATGGCGGAGGCGTCGCCCTGGCCGTCGAGCTCGGGGCGGCGAGCGTCGACCACTGCAACTACCTGACTCCCGCGGACCTCGACGCCCTGGCCGGGTCGGACACCGTGGCGACCGTGCTGCCTGCCTGCGACCTGTCCACCCGGGAACCGCTCGCGCCGGCCCGCGCGCTCCTCGACGCGGGTGTCACCGTCGCGATCGCGACCAACTGCAACCCCGGCACCTCGTACACGACGTCGATGCAGTTCTGCATCGCGACGGCCGTGCTGCAGATGCACCTGACCGTGGAGGAAGCCGTGCGAGCGGCCACCCGCGGCGGCGCCCGCGCCCTCGGGCGTGACTCGGGGGCCGATGCCGTCGGCTCGCTCCGGGTCGGCGGTCGCGCCGATCTGCAGGTGCTTGACGCGCCCTCGATCTCGCACATCGCCTATCGACCGGGAGTGCCGCTCACCGCCGCCACCTGGCTCCTCGGACAACGTCTGCCCCCGGCGGTGGTTCGTGCCGCCCGTGCAGCCTTCTGATCCGGTCTTCCGCGCGCGCGCCCGGGTTCCTGTCGCCTGGCGCAATGGCGGAGGCTGGACCAGCACGGTGGCTGCAGCGCCCCGAGCGGCGACGATGGACAACTTCGACTGGCGGGTCAGCATCGCGACGATCGCCGGCGACTCGGTCTTCTCCGAGTTCGCCGGCTTCGACCGATACCTCGTCCCGCTGTCCGAGGCCGGGCTCGACCTGACCATCGACGGCGCGGCGCAGCACGTCCGCCAGTACGAGGTCTGCGCCTTCCCCGGGGAGAGCGTGGTCTCGTCGACCGGGTCGGCGGAGAGCTCCGACGACCTGAACCTGATGCTGCGCCGCACTGCCGCGACGGGTTCCCTCCGGGTCGAGCGTCTCACCGGCCCGTTCTCGGTGAAGCCGGGCCCCGACGAGAGCGTCCTGGTCGTCGTCCTCGAGGGCGAGGTCGAGATCGGCGGCGCGCCAGGCACGAACGTCCGCACCCTTGGCCTCCGCGACGCCTTGCTCGCCACACCGGGACGGGATCGGACGCTCCGCGGCGAGGCCATCCTGGCCCTCGCATCCATGGCCGCGAGGTAACCACGGTGTCCCTGAACGCGATTCGCCGAGAGGCAGGACCGGTAGCCGGTGTGCGACGAGAACCGCGAATCACCGTCGCGTGACTTGATCGGCCCGGTCAGTCGCGGTTGGGTGGTCCGGTGAGAACCTGATGGGCGCGGTGTCGGTTCGGTGTCCGCCAGAGTCTTGCGGGTCGATGAGTCCGGGGGCCCGCACTTGGGGTGAGCCCTTCAGCATGCGGATCTCCCACCCCGAGGTATCGATCGTGTGGTGATGGAACCAACCCAGCAGCACCCCGTTGTCCACTGTCGTCGGGCCGTCCTTCGCCCACGGCTTCACTTGGTGCACCTCGGCCCAGTGCGCGGGTGCTTTGCAGCCGGGGATGATGCAGCCGCCGTCGCGGGCGGTGATCGCCCGGCGTTGCGCCCGGTTGAAGTACCGTCGCTCCGGACCGAGCTTGAGCACCTGGTTGTTCGCCCCGAACAGGACACCTTGGAAGCCGCCGTCGACGTGGGTGAGGTTGCCGGTGAGCCGGGCAGCGGGCCGCCGACCGCGGACAGGCCGGCCGCATTCTCAGCGCGGGCGACTGGCCGCACACTCGCCCTACTGGTCGAAGGCGTTCACGAAGCCAACGCTCGCCGCCGAGATTTCGGCGCGCGCGGCATCCTGGGAGATGGACGGTTGGCCATCTCCGGACTGCTGGCCGTAGTCGCCGAAGAACGCGTGCACGCCGCCCTCGATCACCAGATAGCCCGCATCCGCCGGCAGCGACGCTTTCGACGCGCTGATCTTGTCCGGAGTTGCCAGGCCGTCGTTCGTGCCGGAGATCGACAGCACGCTGGCCTTCAGCCCGCTCAGGTCGTTCGCCGGGTAGGAGGCGAAGAACAACAACCCGACGACCGGGTCTGTCGACGCACCGGCGAAGGACTGGGCATCCATCGCCGCGACCGTCCCGCCGAGCGAGTGGCCGCCGACGACCCAGCGGGTTACCGGCGGATGCCCGGCGCGCGCCGACCCGAATGCTCCCGTCGAGAGGAACGCGATGCCGAAAGGCTGCTTGGGGATGACGACGACGTGGCCGGCCTCGGCGAGCGGGCGGAGAACCGCAGCGTAGGCGCGAGCGTCGACACGAGCGCCCGGCTGGAAGAATACTCCGACCTCGCTCACGGCTCCCGTCGGTTGCAGAACGATCTGGTCGGCCGTCTCGGTCACGGTCACCCGTGCGTCTGAATGCATCGCCGACAGGGCCGGCTCGACCGCCGTCGACGGCACGATCCACCAGGCCAGTGCGATCACCCCGAGCGAGAGAACGCCGAGCACGCCCCGGATCACCTTCCATCCGCGGTGGCGCACCGCCCGGGCGAGCCAGGAGCGCACGGCGATCACAAGGCTGACGATGAAGGTGAGCACAAGCAGGATCAGGTATGCCGGATGACCGTGGACGAGCATCGATCCCGTCGATGCCGCCGCCCAGACCGTGACGATCACGCCGAGCGTGGACACGATGCGGGTGATCCAGAAGAAGACCCTGTCGCCCCGGGTGGTCGCGGCCTCGGTCGCTGACTGGATGTTGCCTGCCTCGCTCATGGGGAAATTATCCCAGCGGCACTGGTCACGAAGCTACCTAAATACATTAGGTAAAACTGAGTTACCATTAGGCAAAAGGGAGCATTCATGGCACGCGCAGGATTGACCGCGGACCGCCTCACCCAGGCGGGCGCTGACCTCGCCGACGAAGTCGGATTCGACAACGTCACGCTCTCGGCGCTCGCCCGGCTCTTCGACGTCAAGGTCGCGAGCCTGTACTCTCACGTCACCAACTCGCACAACCTCAAGACCAGGATCGCCCTGCTCGCCTTGCAGGAGCTCGCCGACCGGGCAGCGGATGCCGTGGCCGGCCGCGCCGGCAAAGACGCCCTGGTCGCGCTCGGCAACGTCTACCGCGACTATGCCCGCGAACATCCCGGGCGTTACGCCGCCATGCACTTCCGGCTCGACCGGGAGACCGCGATCGAGAGCGCCGGCGTCCGCCACTCCGCGATGACCCGCGCGATCCTGCGCGGCTACGACCTGACGGAACCGGACCAGACGCATGCCGTCCGGCTGCTCGGCAGCGTCTTCCACGGCTTTGCGACCCTCGAGCTGGAGGGCGGATTCGGCAAGAGTTCCCCCGACTCCCAGGAATCCTGGACTCGCACCCTGGATGCCCTCGACGCCCTGCTTCGGGCCTGGCCGGCGCCCGACTGACTCCCGCACGGCCCCGCAGAACTTCCCACCATCTCCGAGTTCCCCCACTAGAAGGCCCACAGATGTCCTCCCACCACGACTGGATCACCACGCCCATCATCGCCGACCTCGTCCGCGGCGCCCTTGATTCGGAACAGACCGTCCACGGTCTGCTCCCGCACCGCCTGCCCGCCTGGGCTCGCGGCTACGCCGACCCGCAGCTGGCCACCATGGAAGCCCAGCCCTCCGGGGTCCGACTGGCCTTCAGCACCCGAGCGACCGACCTCGAACTCGACGTACTCCCCACCAAGCTGGTCTACCTGGGCGCCCCGCCACGCCCGGTCGGCGTGTACGAACTCCTTGTGGATGGGCGACTGGCCGGCCAGGCCGTCGCGACGACCGGCATCACCGTCACCGTCGATATGGCCACCGGCGCCACCACGAACCACGTCGGGCCGGTCAGCACCCTCCGCTTCACGGGCCTGCCGGATCACCTCAAGACCATCGAGATCTGGCTCCCGCACAACGAAAGAACCGAACTCGTCTCCCTCCGCTCCAACGGCACGATCGAGCCCGCACCGGCGACAGGGAACCGGGTCTGGCTGCACCACGGCAGCTCGATCAGCCACGGCTCCAACGCCGTGAATCCCACCGAGACCTGGCCTGCGCTCGCCGCCTCGAGCGGCCAGGTGGATCTGGTGAACCTCGGCTTCGGCGG
The DNA here is from genome assembly GCF_035019865.1 of Cryobacterium sp. 10I5. Taxonomy (NCBI): domain Bacteria; kingdom Bacillati; phylum Actinomycetota; class Actinomycetes; order Micrococcales; family Microbacteriaceae; genus Cryobacterium; species Cryobacterium sp. 10I5. The sequence continues at coordinate 4,317 of NZ_JASJVI010000043.1, read as the reverse complement.
CAGCGCACTGCTCGACCCCTTCATCGCCCGCACCATGCGGGACACTCCCGCCGACCTGATCAGCGCCAAAATCGGCATCAATCTCGTCAATCTTGACCTGATGCGCCTGCGCGCCTTCGCCCCTGCCGTGAACGGCTTCCTCGACACCATCCGCGACGGCCATCCGGCGACACCGCTACTGCTGATCTCCCCCATCCTCTGCCCCATCCACGAGGACATCCCCGGACCCGGCGCGTTCGATCGTGCGGCCCTCGCCGCCGGGCGAATGCAGTTCGTGGCCACCGGGGACCCGGCCGAGACATCCACCGGGAAGCTCACGCTCACCGTCATCAGGACCGAGTTGGCGCGTATCGCTCGGCAGCGGGCGGCCACGGATCCCAACCTGCACTACCTCGACGGCCTCGATCTCTACGGCGCCGCTGACTTCGCCGAGCATCCGTTGCCCGACCGCCTCCACCCGGATGCCGCGACGCACCACAGCATCGCCGAGCGCTTCGCCCGACTCGAGTTCGGCGCAAAGGGGGCCTTCGCCGCCTGACGACTCCCGTTGCGGCGGTCGGACCGAGCGGACCGGCCGAGTCGGGCCGGTCCCGCCGGTCTCGTCACACCTGGTCGTGGATCGTGACGACGTAACCATCCGGGTCACTGAATGAGAAGGTAAGACCGAAGGGACCGGGGGCCGGGACGGTGACGATCGCGACTCCCGCCTCGGCCAGGACGTCGTGCACGGCCTGAGAGTCGTCGGCGTGCAGCCAGAGCGCCACCCCGGCCCCGGCCCACGGGCGCACCGTAGCGAGGTCGAACCCTGGCATCGGTTCCCGAACGGCGAAGGCGATCGGCTGCGTGGCGAAGACGACGGCGTGGGGCGGGCTCACGGGCGCGCGCCGCAGCCCGAGCAGCGTCTCGTAGAAGTTCGCCGACCGCTCGAGGTCGCTTACCTGCAGCGCTAGAAAATCGGGTCCGGTGACAGTCATGTTTTCTTCTCCTCGTCGAATCCCGCGTGTCAGGATCCTTACATAGCCATTGTGTGTCAGGATGCTGACATGAGTCAAGTGGAGAAGGTCGGCGATCTGGCCGTTTCGGTGGGTTACCTGCTCAAGCAGACGGCGACGGCACTGCACGCCTCAATGGACGCGGTTCTGCGCCCGCAGGGCCTGACCGTGTCGCAGTACTCGGTACTCGAGTTGCTCGGGCACGAGCCGGAACAATCGAACGCCGACCTCGCTCGCGGCGCGTTCGTGACGCGCCAATCGATGAACGAGGTGCTTCGCGGCCTCCAGGATCGTGGCCTGGTCGCTCGCGCCGACGTCGCCGAACACGGCCGGGCACGGCCGACGCGCCTCACTCCGGCGGGCAGTGAGGCCCTGGCGGGTGCGAGCGCGGCCGTCGCCCGCGTCGAAAAACGGATGCTGTCGCCCCTGTCGAGCGCGGAACACGCGGCACTCGTCGCCCGGCTCATCGCCTGCCGGGATGCCCTCACCGGCGACGGCGCTCACACTGGCGGAGACGCCGCGCGGTAGCGTTGAACCATGGCTGAACTGTCCGAGACACGTGTCGCCGTCTACATCGATTTCGACAACATCATCATTTCCCAATACGACAACGTGCATGGTCGTGGTGCCTTCATCAAAGAGAAGGCCCGCACCGCCACCGGCAAGACCGTGGAACGACTCCAGGAAGCCACCGTGAACATCGGTGCGGTTCTCGACTTCGCCTCGTCGTTCGGAGCCGTCGCGATCAGCCGTGCGTATGCGGACTGGGCCGCACCCGCGAACACCCGGTACCAGAAGCAGCTCGTCGACCGCGCGGTCGATCTCGTGCAGCTTTTCAACACCTCGGGCACCAAGAACGGCGCGGATATCCGTCTGGCCATCGACGTCGTCGAGGACCTGTTCCGGCTGCAGGACATCTCGCATGTCGTGATCGTCGCCGGCGACTCCGACTACATCCCGCTTGCCCAGAGCGCCCGGCGCCTGGGCCGCACGGTCATCGGGATCGGTGTGCAGGGCTCGACCAGTGCGGCGTTCAAGAACGCCTGCGACGAGTTTTCCTACTACCACGACCTCGTTGAAGACCTCGGGGAGGACCTCGCCGACGAGGTCGTCGAGGACATCCCACACTCCACCCGGACAGCGGCCGTCGAGCCACCCGCGCCAGACCTTGCGAAGGAGGCTCGCAAGCTCCTCATGCGCGCACTTCGTGGACGGGCGAATGACGACGTCGACGGCTGGATGGCAGCATCCGCTCTCAAGCAGCAGATGAAGCGCCTCGACCCTGGATTCGATGAGAAGAAGATCGGCTTCAAGTCCTTCACCGATTTCCTGAAGGCGCAGCGTTCCATCGCCGAGCTGCAGGAGGACGGCCAGTCCCGCCGCGCGCGGTTGCGCAACCGGGCCTGACGGTCGACGCGGCAGCGACTTCAGCTTCGGCCGCGGCCGCTGCGACCTACGCGAATGTCGCGTCGAGCGCTGCCGCGAGGTCGGCGATCAGGTCGAGGGGATCCTCGAGCCCGACCGAGAATCGAAGGTGCCCGAACTCGCGGAACGGCGCAGGGTACGCCGCCACTCGCGGTCCGCTCGTGCCGACATGAACGATCAGGGACTCGTCGTGGCCGAGCGATACGGCCGAGGTGATCACCCGGAGCTGGGAGACGAAGCGGTTCTGCGTCTCGGGATCACCGGCGACGGCGAACGCCAGCATCGCACCATAGCCCCGGCCGGCGAACTGCCGCGCGGCGAGCTCGTGCTGCGGATGACTCTCGAGCCCGGGGAACGCGACGAACGCGATCCGCGGGTCGGAGTCGAGGAACTCAGCGACCAGCTGGGCCGACTCGAAATGCTGCCGGAGGCGAAGTGGCAGCGTCACCGACCCGCGGGTGATCAGCCACGCGTTGAACGGCGAGATCACCCCGCCGACGTCGACCATCGCATCCGCCTTGATGCGCTGGATCAGCTCCCGGGAGCCGATCACCGCGCCGCCCATCGCGTCGCCGTGACCGTTGATGTACTTCGTCAGGGAATGGACGACCAGGTCGGCGCCGTCGGCGAGAGGTCGATAGAACGGGGGCGGAGTGAAGGTGGAGTCCACAACGAGCAGCGCCCCCGCCCGATGGGCGATCGTCGCCAGGGCCGCGATGTCGGCGACCCGGGTCGTCGGGTTGGCGATCGCCTCGGTGTGCACGAGCCGCGTGTTCGGTCGAATCGCCGCAGCGACCGCGGCGAGGTCACTGATATCGACGAACGTGGCCTCGATTCCGTACTTGTCGGGAAGCAGCTCGGTGAACAAGCGCCACGTTGCCTCGTAGCTGACATCGGCGACCACGACGTGGTCCCCGGAGCGCAGATACGTGAAGAACACCGCATGAAGAGCCGCAACGCCCGACGCCAGGGCGACGGCGTCTTCGCCACCGTCCAGGGCAGCGAGCTTCGCCTGCAGGCCGAGTTGGTTCACTCCGGAGTTGCGGGTGTAGAGCGGCACGTCCGTCCCCGACCAGCTCACTGACGACGGGTCATCCGGCAGCGCATAGGAGTTCGCCATCACGATCGGTGTGCGAATCGCCCCCGACCCCGCGTCGATCGTGTTGCCCGCATGCACGGCCAGAGTCGAGTCTTTCAAGGACAGCGGATCGTGCTTGTCAGGACGAGTGTTCACCATGGCCCCACGCTACGGGAACAGCCCCGCCTCCTGTATTTTCATGTCGTTGGAATCCGCTTGATGCTCCTGGGGCTTGGCTGATCGGCACCAAACCCGACGACAAGCGGTGGTCCTCCACTCAGCCCCTGCCTCTCCTCAACAAAGTGGTTCTGACCGGGTTATCCACAGGTGGTTCGTGGGGTGGCGGATGTCCCGGGAATGTCGGTTGTGGTCCGTAGAGTGACCGGCATGACAGCTGAAGAACGCTCAGAATCGCATCTGGAAAGCACAGTGGACAGCACAGTGGAGAGCACGGCGGAACCCCCGCCCGGGACCCCTCCCGACCCGAATGTGAACCCACCGCACCTCGGTCTCGTTGAGCCGTCCCTCGCCGAGGTCTATGACGCGATCCGGGACGCGGACCGCGAGATCAATCAGGCGACCGCTCGCCGGGCAGCCGCGATCTATACCGCCCAGCGGGTGTTGGCCGATGTCGGCCGGGCCCGCGCAGAAGCGGCAGAACTCGCCGGCGGGAGGCGCCCGCTGTGGTCGCCGGAAGAAGCCACGAAGGAGGAGTTCGCCTGCGAGGTCGGGGCCCTGCTCCGGCTGCCGCGGCGCACGGCCGAGACCCTGATCGAGGCCAGCCGCACCCTCGCCGAAGACCTCCCCGCCACCCGGGAAGCC
>NZ_JASJVI010000042.1:0-32801 GCF_035019865.1 Cryobacterium sp. 10I5 | reverse complement strand
CCGGTGCCGAGTGGTACAACCCGGGACACCGGGTGCGCACGTTCGCCCGCGCGGCGCGCGTCGGCGCATCCGCAACAGCTGCGGCGGAAACCCGCGACGGCCGGGCCTGGCTCGGCAGCTGGGTGATGACGAGCAGGCGGGTTCTCGACGCGGCGACCGACGAAGCGGATGTCCCCTTCGGCGCCCACGGGATGACGCGCGCCGAATTCGCCGCCCTCCGCGCTCCCGTCACCCGCAGCATGCTCGTCGACGCCGTCTGGAGGGCCTCCTGGCCACACGACAGGCTGGTGCTCGGCGCGTCCCGGCTGATCCGCGAGGCGGACCGGCGGGTGCCGGGCAAGAAGATCTCCGTGCACTCGAACCGCGGTCTCGCGGGCATCGACGGCACGATCGCGACCGCGACGGGCATCGCGCTCGCCAGCCAGGCGTTCCAGGACGGCAGCGAGCCCCGCTCGACCGGCATGACCCGGCTGCTCCTCGGCGACCTCGCCCTGCTGCACGACGCCGGATCGATGCTGCTGGTCCCGGGTGAGGCGCGGGCCCGGCTGCAGGTCATCGTCGGCAACGACGGCGGCGGAACCATTTTCGACGGGCTCGAGGTCGCGGCATCCGCCCCACAGGACCAGATCAGCCGGGTGCTCTACACGCCGCACGGCGTCGACCTCTCCGCGCTCGCCGCAGCGTACGGCTGGGAGTACGTCCGGGCGGCGACCCGCAGCGATCTCGAGCGGGCGCTCACCGCGCCGCCGCTCGGACCGAGCCTGCTCGAGGTGCCGCTCACGCGCTAGGTTTTCTGCATGGCCTCGCGTGGGCCCGGCTGCACAGTGTCAGTCTTCCTGCAGTTTTCGACGAAGGGTGCATCATCATGAGCGGGCTCGACCACAAGTTCTGGGACTCAGACCCGATCGAGACGCTCCGCGTCGGCCCCGGATTCCGGCTCGCCGCCGTCGACCCCGACGCGACCCCCGGTTTCGACGGCGTCGCGAAGAAGAACGCCGACAAGGCGCTCGCCTCGGGTGTCGGCCTGCTCGATTCTCTGCAGGAGAAGCTCTACGCCAACAGCCGGGCCGCGGCTGATGACGGCGGTGGCCGCAAGGTGCTCCTCGTGCTGCAGGCCATGGACACCGCGGGCAAGGGCGGTATCGTGCGGCACGTCGTCGGGTCCGTCGACCCCCAGGGTGTGCGCCTCACCGCGTTCAAGGCGCCGACCGCGGAGGAACGCGCGCACGACTTCCTCTGGCGGGTACGGAGCCGTGTGCCGGGTCCCGGCCTGATCGGGGTCTTCGACCGCTCGCACTACGAGGACGTGCTGATCGCCCGCGTGCACGAGCTCGCTCCCGCCGAGGAGATCGAGGCCAGGTACGGGCAGATCCGCCAATTCGAGCAGGACCTCGTCGATGACGGCACCACGATCATCAAGGTCATGCTGCAGATCAGTTCGGCCGACCAGAAGGAGCGGCTGCTCGAGCGCCTCGAGCGCCCCGACAAATACTGGAAGTACAACCCGGCCGACGTCGACGAGCGGATGCGCTGGGCCGACTACCAGGCGGCCTACCAGCTCGCCCTCGAACGCACCTCGACGCCTGACGCACCGTGGTTCGTCGTTCCCGCCGGCAAGAAGTGGTACGCGCGCCTCGCCGTGCAGCACCTGCTGATCGACGCCCTCGAGCGACTGAACCTCGACTGGCCGCCCGCAGCCTTCGACGTGGCCGCCGAAAAGGCGCGCCTCGCAGCCACCTGACCCGCCCCATCCGCCCCGCCGTTGCCCGGCCACTCCTGCCGTCCTTCCCGTTTCTCCCGCGAGAGTGCACTTTTGGCCCTTAAACCGCGCTCTTAAGGGCCAAAAGTGCACTCTCGCGAGCCCACACCCGGGGTGTTCGAGCGCTGGACGCGCGCCTGTGGATAGTTCGAGCGCAGCAACGGGCGCTCAGCCATCATCGTGGGATGAAAAGGATCCCGCGCCTGCCGCCGGCCCTGCACGGTCGTGCCTTTCGCACTCACACGGGCACCTCCGCTGGTCTCAGCACCAAGCGGATGCGCGCGGGCGACCTGGTCAAGCCGTTTGCCGGCATCCGCACACCGGTGCACGATCAGGCCACTCCCGACGCGCTCATCACGGCATATGGCGAGCGGATGTCCGCGGGCGACTTCTTCAGTCATGTCTCGGCAGCCCGAGTGCACGCCCTACCGCTCCCGGCCTGGCTCGCCCGCGCCCGAACAGTGCACGTCAGTACCGAACGCCAGGAGCTCCGCGAACGTGGACGCGGTGTTGCCGCGCACCACGTGACGGCCGGGAGCATCCGGATCGTCGAGGTGCGCGGGCTACGCGCCACCTCGCCAGTGGATACCTGGTGCCAGCTGTCCACCATGCTCGGCGTCGACGACCTGATCGTGATGGGAGACGCCCTCGTGCGCCGCAAGAAGCCGCTCGCGACCATGGACGAGTTGCGCCGTGCGGTCTCACGCTATGCGGGGCATCGTGGTGCCCGGAAACTGCGGGAGGCTCTGGCGTGGGTGCGTCCCGGCGTGGATTCTCCCAAGGAGACCGTGCTGCGGCTCCTGCTGGTACGTGCGCACCTGCCCGAGCCGGAGGTGAACGGTGAGATCTTCGACAGCTCGGGAACGAAGATCGCGACCGGCGACCTCATCTACCGGGAGTACCGAGTAGTCGTCGAGTACGACGGCGAACAGCACCGGACCGACGAAGAGCAGTATCACTGGGACGTCGATCGGATCGACAGCATCGTGGAGGCCGGGTGGCGGCACATCCGCATCAACAAATCGCACTTGCACAACCGTCCCGCCACCGTCATCCGAAAAGTCGACGCAGCGCTGCGGTTCCGCGGCTGGCGCCCCTGACCAAGCCCGCCCGCTTCTCCCTCGCGAGAGTGCGGAAACGGCCCTTAAACCACCCGGTTAAGGGCCGAAAGTGCACTCTCGCGGGAGGTAGCCGGGGAGGGGCGGGGGTTAGCCGAAGGCCTCTACGATGGGGCGGAACTTCATGCGGGTCTCGGCGAGCTCGCGGTCGGGCTCTGAGCCGAGCACGATGCCGCAACCGGCGTATGCCGTGACGTCCCCGGTCGGCGTGACCTGGGCGCAGCGCAGCGCGATCGCCCATTCGCCGTCGCCGTCCGCGCCGACCCAGCCGACCGGCCCGGCGTACCGGCCGCGGTCGAAGGGCTCGAGTTCGCGGATGAGCGCAAGGGCGGCCTGCGTCGGTGTTCCCGCGACCGCCGCCGTCGGGTGCATGGCGGCGATGAGGTCGAGGGACGTCGATCCGTCGGAGAGGGTGCCCTCGACATCCGTCGCGAGGTGCCACAGGTTCGGGAGCTTGACCGTGAACGGCAGCTCGCTCGTGAGCAGGTGCGAGGTGTGCGGACGCAGCGAGGCGAGCACGCTCTGCACCGCGAAGGCGTGTTCGTCGCCGTCCTTCGCGCTCGTCGCGAGCGCGGCGGCGGCCTCGAGGTCCGCCGCGGCGTCTGCGCCGCGCGAGACGGTCCCGGCGAGCACCCGGGCGTTGACCTCGCCGTTGTCGGCGCGGATCAGGGTTTCAGGGCTCGACCCGACGAGGCCGTCGACGGCGTAGGTCCAGCAGTCCGGGTAGCCGAGTGCGAGTTCGCTGATCGTGCGGCGCAGGTCCGACTTGGCCGGAAGGTGCCCGCGGAGGTCCCTGGCGAGCACGACCTTGTTGACCTCGCCGGCGGAGAGACGCACGACCGCCTCATCGACGGCGGCCTTGTAGGCCTCGGGCCGCAGCGTGCCCGAGAGCAGCGAGATGCGGTATTCGGTGCCGAGCGGATGCAGCGCCACCGGAATCTCCGGAGGGGTGCCGCCGGTCGGCCAGATCCGGGTGACCCAGCACAGGCCGTCCTCACGCCCGACGATGACCTCCGGGACGAGGAGCACGCTCGTCTCGGCGGATTCGTCGTCGAAGGCGAAGGTTCCGAATGCCAGCAGGCCGGTGCCCGTTCGCGCGAGCGGATCGGTCACCGTGGATGCGGCGACGACGTCCCGCCACGCGCTCGCGGCATCCGTCATGCGCGTCGGGCCCGAGAATTCGAGCCGCAGGGCCGAGCCGAGGCCGGCCAGGCCCTGGTTGCGACGCATCCAGAGCAGCGGCTTCTGGGCGTCGAGAAGAAGGACCAGTTGTCGAATGTCGGCAATGGGAGTGGTTTCAACCGTCAAGGCCTGCACATTCACCTGCCCAGCCTATGCCAGCCGCCGCGGACACCGGCTTCCGGGGCGATAACCGCCCTATCACCGGCTTCGCAGGATCAGCGGGGAACGGCAACCTAGACTGTTGGAGTGAACAGAGCAGACCTCAGTAAGCAGCCGGAGCAGGTCGCTGCCATGTTCGATCAGGTGTCGACGCACTACGACCGCACAAACGCGGTTCTCTCGGTCGGAAATGCCGCCCTCTGGCGGCTCGCGGCCACTCGCGCCGTCAACCCGCAAGCGGGCGAGCGCATCCTCGACATCGCAGCGGGCACAGGCACCTCGAGCGTCGCCCTGACCCACACCGGCGCCCACGTCGTCGCCGCGGACTTCTCCGCCGGGATGATCCAGGTCGGCCGGGAACGCCATGCCGGCAACCCGCTCGTCGAGTTCGTGCAGGCGGACGCGACGGCACTGCCCTTCGACGACGACGAATTCGACGTCGTCACGATCTCCTTCGGCCTGCGCAACGTCGTCGAACCGCGCAAGGCGCTCGCCGAATTCTTCCGCGTCACCAAGCCCGGCGGTCGCGTGGTCATCTGCGAGTTCTCCACGCCGCCGAACCCGGTCGTCCGAAACGGCTACTTCGCCTACCTCAACCACGTGATGCCCCGGGTCGTCAAGCTCGCCTCCTCGAACGCGGAGGCGTACGACTACCTCGGCGAATCGATCGCCGCCTGGCCGACCCAGCCCGTGCTCAGCGGATGGCTCCGCGAGGCCGGCTACGAGTCCGTCGCCTACCGCAACCTCACCCTCGGTATCGTGACACTGCACCGCGGTATCAAAGCCGCCTCCGCTCCCGCGCCTGCGGCTGTCCCGGCCGACTGAAACTCCCAGACCCCAATGGATAGGCTGTCAGAGTGAAACCGAGCGTTCCCCTGTTCCGGCGCGGCTCCTCCGTGACGAGCCAGATCGGCCTCAGCGATCGAATCTTCTCGACAGCGAATGACCGTGGCCTGGCCGCCGGCATCGATGTCGGCCTCGAGCAGGTCGAGGCGAGTCTCTTCGCCGAGGTCGTGTTCGCCGACGAGGTTGCGAGCGTCACCACCCGGTACCTTCTCGAAGCCGGCGGCAAGCGCGTGCGCCCGATGCTGGCCCTGCTCACCGCTCACCTCGGCAGCGGCAACCTGACCGACGTCGTCACCGCGGCCACCGCGATCGAGATCACCCACCTCGCCTCGCTCTACCACGATGACGTCATGGACGACTCCGGTCAGCGCCGCGGCGTCCCGAGCGCGCAAAAGGTCTGGGGCAACTCGATCGCGATCCTCACCGGCGACCTCCTGTTCGCCAGGGCGAGCCAGCTGATGGCCAAGCTCGGCGAGCGGGCCATCCGCCTGCAGGCCGACACGTTCGAACGGCTCGTGATGGGTCAGCTCCACGAGACCGTCGGCCCGCACGACGGCGACGACCCGGTCGAGCACTACATCTCGGTGCTCGCCGACAAGACGGGCTCGCTCATCGCGGCAGCAGCCCAGGCCGGGATCATCTTCTCGGACGCGCCCGACGAATTCGAACAGCCGCTCGTGAGCTTCGGCGAGAAGATCGGCGTCGCGTTCCAGCTCATCGACGACGTACTCGACCTCTCCCCGCAGCCCGAGGCGACCGGTAAGGTGCCCGGCACCGACCTGCGCGCCGGCGTTGCGACCCTGCCCGTGCTGAGGCTTCGCGAGCGCGCCGGCGACGACCCGGCATCCGCTGCCCTGCTCGAACGCCTCGAACGGGACGTCATGAGCAGCCAGGGCACCCGGAGCGAGGCCGCGGACTCCGCGATCGCAGCGCTCCGCGACCACGATGTCACCGCGCAGACCCTCTCAGAGGCGCACGGCTGGGCACACGACGCCGTTGCCTCCCTCGACCCCCTCCCAGACGGGTCCGTCAAGAAGGCGCTGACCCGATTCGCCGACACGATCGTCGAGCGATCAAGTTAGAAAGGTCGTCATGACCGAGAAGCGCCCCACCGACCAGCGACCCGCGAAGCTACGCCTGGCGATCGTCGGGGCAGGCCCCGCCGGAATCTACGCCGCGGACATCCTGCTCAAGGCGGAACGCAACTTCGACGTCTCGATCGACCTGTTCGACCACCTCCCCGCGCCGTACGGGCTCGTACGGTACGGCGTCGCACCGGACCACCCCCGGATCAAGGGCATCATCTCGGCCCTGCGGGACGTGCTCGACCGCGGCGACATCCGCATCTTCGGCAACGTGCGCTTCGGCGAGGACATCACCCTCGACGACCTCCGGAAGCACTACAACGCCGTCATCTTCGCGACCGGCGCCGTGCGCGACGCCGACCTGAGGATTCCCGGCATCGACCTCGTCGGCTCCTACGGCGCCGCGCGCTTCGTGAGCTGGTTCGACGGGCACCCCGACTACCCGCGCACCTGGCCGCTCGAAGCGAAGCAGGTCGCCGTGATCGGCAACGGCAACGTCGCCCTCGACGTCGCGCGGATCCTCGCCAAGCACGCGGACGACCTGCTGCCCACCGAGATCCCGGCGAACGTCTACGACGGGCTCAAGGCCTCACCGGTGACCGACGTGCACATCTTCGGGCGCCGCGGACCGACATCCGTGAAATTCACCCCCCTCGAACTGCGCGAGCTCGGCGAACTGCCCGATGTCGACATCGTCGTCTACGACGAGGACTTCGACTACGACGACGCGGCGCGCGCCGCCGTTGCGAGCAACAAGCAGGTCTTCGTGATCGACAAGGTGCTCGGCAAGTGGCGTGAACGCGCCCACAAGCTGGCCGAGGACCCGCAGGCGGGCGCGAGCCGCCGGCTGCACCTGCACTTCTTCGCCAAGCCCCTCGAACTCATCGACGACGGCACCGGCCGGGTCGGCGGCATCCGCTACGAACGCACCGCGCCCGACGGCCAGGGCGGCGTCGTGGGTACCGGGGAGATCCGCGAGTTGCCGGTGCAGGCCGTGTACCGTGCGGTCGGCTACTTCGGCTCGCCGCTGCCCGGGGTGCCGTTCGACAAGAAGCACGGTGTGATCCCGAACCGCGAGGGGCAGGTGCTCTCCAAGGGCGACCCGTCGTCCGGTGCGGGCAGCGCCAACCAGCAGCTCTACGGCGTGTACGCGACGGGGTGGATCAAGCGCGGGCCGGTCGGACTGATCGGGCACACCAAGTCAGACGCGATGGAAACCGTGCGGCACCTGATCAACGATCTCGGCAACTGGTGGCGCCCGGAATCCCCGTCGGAGGAGAGCATCGTCGCGCTCCTCGACGAACGCGGAGTCGAGTACACGAATCTCGACGGCTGGCACCGCCTCGACCAGCACGAGCAGGCGCTCGGCGCGGCAGAGGGCCGGGTGCGGGTCAAGGTCGTGCCCCGCGACGAGATGGTCGCCATCTCCCGCGCCTCAGCGCCGGCAGAAGTGACCGCCTCGGCCTAGGACCCGAGCAGTTCGCAGCCCACCTCGCCGAACACGGCGAGGTGGGCGTCGACGTCCGCGGCGGTGGTGTCCGGGCTCACCAGCGCCATGGTGTCGAACGGCGTCAAGAGGATGCCCGGATGTCTAGCGGAAGTTGACGAACTGCAGGGCGACGTCGAGGTCCTTGCCCTTGAGTAGTGCCATCGTGGCCTGCAGGTCGTCGCGGCTCTTCGAGCTCACCCGGAGCTCGTCGCCCTGGATCTGGCTCTTGACGCCCTTGGGGCCTTCGTCGCGGATGATCTTGCCGATCTTCTTCGCGTTCTCCTGGTCGATGCCGGCCTTCATCGAGGCCTCGATCCGGAATTCCTTGCCCGAGGCGTACGGGTCGCCCGCGTCGAGGCTGCGCAGTGAGATGCCGCGCTTGATGAGCTTGGACTCGAAGACCTCGAGGATCGCCTTGACGCGCTCCTCCGAGTTCGCCTTCATGAGCACCTTTTCGCCGCTCATCTCGATCGAGGCGCCGACGTTCTTGAAGTCGTAGCGCTGCGCGACTTCCTTGTGGGCCTGGTTGAGGGCGTTGTCGACCTCCATCGGGTCGACCTTGCTGACGATGTCGAACGTTGAGTCTGCCATGACAGCAATGTTATCGGCGGATGCTTCGCCCGGCATCCGCACCCCGGCTCCCGTCGTGTGCGACTCGGCCACGACGGCCGTGGATTCGACGCGGCGCGCGCGGGTGAGGTTCAGCCCTGGGCCGGGCGGGCGGTGCTCGACCGCACGATCAGGTCGAACGGGATGGCGGTGTCGAGTTCCACGGGATCGTGCTTTCCCGGCTGCAGCTCGTCGAGCAGGATCTCGACGGCCTTTTCGCCCTGCCACTGCGGGAACTGGGCGATCGTGGTGAGCCCGAAGAAGTCGGCGAGCTCGTGGTCGTCCGTGCCGACGACGGACACGTCCCGCGGCACGACCAGCCCGAGGTCGCGCGCGGCGAGAATGCTGCCGATCGCCATCTCGTCCGATGCGGCGAAGATCGCACTCGGGCGCTCGTGCGGGTTGCCGAGCAACTGCTTGGCGGCCTGGTACCCGCCGCGGACCGTGAAGTCCGCAGCCTGGAACAGGGCGGGGGAGGGCGTGATCCCCGCTCCGGTCAGGGCGAGCTCGTAGCCGAGGCGCCGGTTCGTCGGCAGGTGGAAGTCGAGGTCGAGTTCGAGGTTGCCGCCGATGTGCGCGATCCGGGTGTGCCCGAGCGCGAGCAGGTGCTCCGTCGCGAGCCGGGCGACGGCGACATCGTCGATCGTGAGGGTTCGCACGCCCGCGATCGGGCCGCCGATGCCGACGAGCGGCTTTTCGAGCGCGTGCAACCGGGCCACCTCGTCCGGGTTCAGTTCGAGGGAGACCGCGATGACGGCATCCACTCTCTGGCGCAGCAGGAAGTGCTCGAACACGCTGCGGCGTTCGTCGTAGTCCCCGGCGAGGCTGTAGAGGGTGAGGTCGAATCCGCCGCGGAGCAGGGCCTTCTGCGCACCCTCGACGACGTTGGAGAAGAACCAGCGGTCGAGGAACGGCACGACGACGCCGATGTTCTTCATCCGACCGGATGCGAGGCTCGAGGCGTTCGAGGACACGACGTAGCCGAGTTCCCCCGCAACGGTCTCGACCCGGAGCCGGGTGGCAGGGGAGACGTGGCCATTGCCGCTCAGGGCGCGGGACACCGTCGCTGTGGACACGCCAGCCTGGCGGGCGACGTCGTCGATGCCGACCATGCGGCTCCTCACAAGTCAGGGGGAAATGGCCCTTCAGCGATCATATCGAGCGGGCGCATCCGCCTGCCGACACCAATGGTTCCGGACGCAATTTCGCACGGGGGCAATTCCCTTGTATTCTGTCTGAGCGTCTCCGGTCAGGTGGTTTCACATGGTCGGGTGCGCAATGGCAAGTTACCCAAGTGGCCAAAGGGATCTGACTGTAAATCAGCCGTCGTAGACTTCGGGGGTTCGAATCCCTCACTTGCCACAACCAATACCCCCGGAAGCCCTGGTTTCCGGGGGTTTTTGCGTCTCCCGTCCTGCCTTCCCCTGCGTCGTCTAGCGTGGAAGCATGACGATTCCCGCCCCGACCGAACTGCTCCGCCTCGCCCAGGACACCGCGCTCGTCGCGGGAGAGCTGGCCGCCAGGCGACGCGCGGAGGGTGTGGAGGTCGCCGCGTCCAAGTCCTCGCCGGAGGACATCGTCACCTTCGCCGACCGGGAGACCGAAAACCTGATCCGGGCGCTGCTCGCCGAGGCCAGGCCGAATGACGGCTTCTTCGGCGAGGAGTCCGCGGCGACCCCCGGCACCTCCGGCCTGACCTGGGTCGTCGACCCGATCGACGGCACCGTCAACTTCCTCTACGGCATTCCCGCATGGGGCGTCAGTATCGCCGTCGTCGAGGGCGACGACCCGGCGACCTGGACGACCCTGGCCGGCGCCGTCTTCAACCCTGCGCTCGGCGAACTCTTCACCGCCTCCGCCTCCGGCGGGTCCCACCTCAATGGCAGCAGACTCCAGGTGGCGACGGGCGTTCCGCTCAACCTCGCGCTGGTTGGAACCGGCTTCTCCTACCGCGCGGCCGTGCGGCTGAGGCAGGCGAACGTCGTGCACGGCCTGATCGACCGGGTTCGGGACATCCGTCGGATCGGTTCGGCCGCGCTCGATCTCTGTTCTGTCGCCGCCGGTCGCCTCGACCTTTATTACGAGCGCGGGCTAAACCCGTGGGACCAGGCCGCGGGCGCGCTCGTCGCCCGCGAGGCCGGCGCACGGGTCGGAGCCTTCGGTGAGGACCGCGAGGGAATCGACCTCCTGATCGCCGGGGCGCCCGACCTGTACGCCGATTTCGAGCCGATCCTGGCCCCGCTCTTCACTCAATTTATGAGTTCTCAGGAACGGTAGCGCCGCCGCCGCCGAGTGCCCTGCGATTCCGGGGTGACAGCGGAAATCGGGTCCTAACCGTGCCCCCAGGACTGACGGCAAAAAACCCCGCATTGGGGTGTCATTACGTGCAAAGGAATGGAATATTCGAGCCTCGCGAGCTAGCCTGTAGTGATTCGTTACTTTGGCCTGGCCAAGACGACCACGCTCGCCACTGTCCGCCGCGCCGAAAGAATCCACCCGACTTTGTCTTCTCACTCCTCCACATCGCGCGCTTCTGCGCGTGCCGCGAGTGACTCCGAAAGCCCGGTGGTGAGCGATTCCTCAGCTCTGGTCCAGCCCGCCCGCACTGCTGTGCCCGTACATCCGGCCGCCCTGACCCGCCGGGAACTGCGCGAGCAGGAACGCCTCGCCGCGGCACCCCTGGCCGCAGCGCACCGCGCAGCAGCAGCCGACGCACCCGCCGATTCCGCCGTGCCGAGCGCCGCCCGACCGGTCGCACTCAACACCGACGCCGTGCAGGTTCTCGCCGATGAACTCGCCGAACCCGTATTCGCCACCGTGACGGTCAACGATTCCGACCGCCTGATCGCGGCCCCCGCCGCCGCAGACGCCCCCGAGACCGACCTCGACCAGCTCCAGACGGATGCCGCGGCGGCCACCTCGCTCCCGCAGCCGACCAGATCCCACACTCGCGCCGCGAAGTCCGGTTCCCACGGCTCCGCCCGTGCCGCCCGGGCGATCCGGGCCCTCGACGACGCCGCCCAGCCCGTTCGCCCGTCGCGGACCACATCACGGACCGCGTCACGCGCCCTCCGCAGCGGCACGATGAAGCAGCCGACCCACCGCCCCGCCGCCCCGGCGTCGTCCCAGCGGCCGGCCCCGAAGCTGCGCCGCCTGGCCACGACCGGATTCACCGTCGTCGCCATGGCCTTCGTCGCCCTGATGGCCGTGTCCACCTCGCTTCCCGCAGAAGCCCTGCTCTCCTCGGCCGACGTGCAGGCCGCAGCCCGGCTCTCCACGCAGACCTCGCCGGTCGAACCGGCGCAGACGCTCAGCATGGACGGCGGCACAGACACGATTTCCGTCACGCGTGATGGTTTCGAATCGAAGTCGATCGCCGAGGTCGCCGCTGCGAGCGGCATCCGCATGGAAGCGACCTTCACCAACAACCCGAACGGCACGATCCAGTGGCCCTTCGCGGTCGGCGTGCACATCGGTGACCGGTTCGGCTATCGCAACTGTGCCGGCTGTTCCGCGGACCACCAGGGTCAGGACTTCAACCCCGGCATCGGCGCCCCGATCCAGTCCATTGCCGACGGAGTCGTGAGCTTCACCGAAGACGGCGAAGGCAGCCTCGGCGTGCACATGATCATCGACCACGTCATCGACGGCAAGGTCGTCTCGAGCGTCTACGCGCACATGATCCACGGCTCGATGCTCTTCAAGACCGGCGACGTCGTCAAGGTCGGCCAGGTCATCGGCAAGGTCGGCAACACCGGAATGTCCACCGGCCCGCACCTGCACTTCGAGATCCGCCTCGGCGGCAAGGACGGCGTCCACGTCGACCCGCTCGTCTGGCTCCGCGCCAACACCAACTAGCGCTGGTCGCTGGTCGCTAGTCGGTGACGTCGCTCGTCCGGCCGCGATCGATGGCCTCGAGCAGGCTCGTCGGCAAGGCGAACGGGGTCAGCCCCGCGATGCTCAGCAGGTCGTCCCCTGTCCGTACGGCGGGTTCGAGGGCGACGACCTGATTGTGCAGGCGCTCCATCTGGATGTCTAGGCGATTGGCGACATCCGCCGCCTCTTTGAGCTCGGCGACGAGGTTCGCCGGAACGACCCCACGGTACTTGTAGAAGATCTTGTGCTCGAGGCTCGCCCAGAAGTCCATCGCCACGGTGCGGATCTGGATCTCGACGGTGACCGGCTCGACCCGGTCGGACATGAACACCGGGATCGCGACGATCAGGTGCAGGCTCTTGTAGCCGTTCGACTTCGGGGTGGTCACGTAGTCCTTGACCTCGAGGACGGTGACGTCCTCCTGGCTCGTGAGCATGTCGAGCACCCGGTAGGTGTCCGAGATGAAGCTGCAGGTGACCCGGATGCCCGCAATGTCCTGGATCTGCCGGCGGATGTCCTCGAGGTCGAGCGGGCAGCCCTTGCGCAGGGCCTTGTTGAGGATTCCCTCCGGCGACTTGATCCGGGAGCTGACGTGCTCGATCGGGCTGTAGTCGTGGATCGACGCGAACTCTTCCTTGAGAATGTTGATCTTCGTCATCATCTCGTCGGTCGCGAACTTGTAGGACATCATGAAGCGCGTGAGCTCGGTCTTGATCTCGTGGTGGCGCGCCTTTTCGGCGTCGCTCTCGGCCTGGAGTTCGGTCAGTGCCGCGTCGTGGGCACCGGTACGGGCCTCGCCTCGGTTCCCTGAACCGGGCTCGACGACGACGAGGTCGGTATCGGTGCTCTCCTGCTGGACCAGGTCGGTATCCGTGCTCTGCTGGGTGCCGGCGACGCTGTCGGTCTGTGGGGCGGTCACGGTGTGCTCCTTCTGCGGGCGCCGAATCTGCGCCGCTCCCTCAATCCTCCCACTTCGGGGCTGCGGGTCGGCTGGGACGACGCTGGGGGCTCCCGATGACCGACGCCGGCCACGCCAACGCGAAATGCAGGACCAGGCGCGGGTTGAGGCTGGGGGAGCCTCAGTGGCGTTCTGATCCTGCATTTCGCACCGGTAGATGTTCGGTGGGGCGAGTTCTCCACAGATCCCGGCCGCGGCGCCCGGCGAGAGCCCTGCCGCGACAACCTGTGGTGATGACGGATGCTGCGACGGTGATCAGGCGGGTCGGAGGAGCCGCCAGTCTCCGGCAGCTCGCGGACGCGGGGCTGCCCAGGGCACAGGTCCTGCAGGCCGTGTCTGCCGGGTCCATCCGCCGGGTGCGGAACGGGTGGTTCGCCGTTCCCGAGGCTCCGACCGATGTGGTCAGGGCCGTGCGGGTCGGCGGCACGCTGACCGGGGCATCCGTTGCCCGGCTGCACGGGCTCTGGCTCCTCCCCGACCGGATGCTGCACGTCCGTGTCCCCGCGACGGCGAGCCGGTTACGAGACCCCGGCGACCGCTCTCGACAGCTCGAGGCGGAGGCGCATCGGGTGTGCGTGCACTACAGCAGGTCTCCGGGTACGGGGCGCTCGCGCGACCCGCTCGTCCGTGCCCTCACGGAGATGTTCCTCTGCGACCCGGGCGACGCCGCGATCGTCGCCGTCGACTCCGCGCTCAACCTCCGTGAACTCGCTCCCGGCGCACTCGCCGAACTCTCCGCGAACCTCAGCCCGGCCCAGCGGACGCGGCTCGCGCTCGTCGACGGCAACAGCGACTCCGGGCTCGAGACGCTGTTGCGGTTGTTCTGCGTGCGCCAGCGGATGCGCGTGCGCACCCAGGTCCGCATCCGCGGCGTCGGTCGGGTCGACCTGCTCGTGGGCGAGCGCCTGGTGCTCGAACTCGACGGCGAAGGATTCCATACCGGAATCGAGTTCGAGAACGACCGCCGTCGCGACTTCGAACTCGTCCAGCTCGGGTATCTCGTCGTCCGGATCAGCTACAAGATGCTGCTGCACGACCGGGAACGCGTCGAAGCCGGAATCCTTGCGCTTATCCGCAGGGACGAGCACCTCTGGACCGCATCGCGCGTCCGGCCGCAGCCGGCGCCAACGCGAAATGCAGGACCAGGCGCCGGTTGAGGCTGGGGGAGCCTCAGTGGCGGTCTGATCCTGCATTTCGTGAGCTCGGGCACCCGCCCAGGCGCGCGCACCGTCAGGCGCAGGCGCAGGCGCAGGCGCCTGACGCAGGCGCCTGTGAGGGCGGGAGCTAGGCGCGCAGCCAGGCGGTGGTGTCGCCGTGCAGGGTTCGCCCGGTGAGCGGTTCGCTCGTGAGCAGTACCTCGCCGGCGGGGAGGGTGACGGATGCCGCCCCCGTGTTCGCGACGACGGTCACGCTGCCGTTCGTGAACGCGACGACCGCATCGCCGAGCCCGTTGAGCCAGGACACGGAGCCGAGTCCGAGGTCGTGCTCGCGCCGGAGCCGGAGGGCGAGCTTATAGAGCTCGAGGGTCGACGTCGGCACGCCTTCCTGCACGTCGCGGGCGAGTTCGCCCCAGATGGCCGGCTGCGGCAGCCAGCTGGCCGCGGTCGGGCCGAAACCATAGGACGGGGCCGAGGCGACCCAGGGCAGCGGCACGCGGCATCCGTCCCGGCCGTAGCGCTCGCCGTTGGTGCGGAACCAGGTCGGGTCCTCGCGTGAGGCGTCAGGCAGGTCGACGACCTCCGGCAGGCCGAGTTCCTCACCCTGGTACAGGTAGCTCGAACCGGGCAGGGCGAGCATGAGAGCGGATGCCGCCCGCGCGCGGCGCAGGCCGACGACGGTATCGGGCAGGCCGACCGTCTTCGGGCCGATGCCGTGGCCCTGCAGGTTGTCGCCCGTGAGCGCGAGGCGTGAGGCGTGCCGGACGACATCGTGGTTGGAGAGCACCCAGGTGCTCGGTGCCCCGACCGCGCTGAAGGCGGCGAGGGAGTCGTCGATGACGCGCCGGAGGCCGGGGCCGCCCCAGAGAGTCTCGAGGTAGGCGAAGTTGAAGGCCTGGTGCATCTCGTCGGGGCGCACCCACTCGGCGACGTGGCTGAGCGGGTCGACCCAGGCCTCTGCGGCCAGGATCCGGTCGCCGGGGTACTCGTCGAGCACGAGCCGCCAGTCGCGGTAGATCTCGTGTACTCCGGGCTGCGCCCAGTACGGCGCGGTCGCGGCCGGTTCTGCGACGACGCCGGGCTCGAGGGCGGTTGCCCCGCCCATGCTTCCGCCATCGGCGGGTGGGGTGTAGTCGGGGAGGCCTGCGGCCTTGATCATGCCGTGTGCGACGTCGACCCGGAAGCCGTCAGCGCCGCGGTCGAGCCAGAAGCGCAGCACGTCGCGGAACTGTGCGCGGACCCAGGGGTTCTGCCAGTCGAGGTCCGGCTGGCTCGAGTCGAAGAGGTGCAGGTACCACTGGCCCGGAGTGCCGTCGGCCTCCATGACGCGGGTCCAGGCGAGACCGCCGAAGACGGATTCCCAGTTGTTCGGCGGCAGCTGGCCGTTGACGCCCTTGCCGTCGCGGAAGATATAGTGCCCGCGCTCCTCGCTGCCGGGGCCGGCCGCGAGGGCGGCCTGGAACCAGGGGTGGTCACTGGACGAGTGGTTGGGCACGATGTCGACGATGACCCGGATGCCGAGGTCGTGCGCCGTGGCCTGCAGGGTGGCGAAATCGTCGAGGGTGCCGAAGAGCGGATCGACGTTGCAATAGTCGGCGACGTCGTACCCGGCGTCACGCTGGGGCGACGTATAGAACGGTGAGAGCCAGATGGCGTCGATGCCGAGATCCTGCAGGGCGGGAAGGCGGCCGGTAATGCCGGCGAGGTCGCCCATACCGTCGCCGTTCGAGTCGGCAAACGAGCGCGGGTAGATCTGGTAGATAACGGCGGTACGCCACCATTCGGAGCCTGTCATGACCAAAACTTTACTGCATGGAATCCCTCATGAAAGCGTTTGCAGAAATCCATGTTTAAACGATTCCGACAAACTTTCAGATACCATCGCGCTGTGAATTGCCAATCAACAGTCCATCGACTAGAAATGTAAACGCTTGCACTTTTGATTTGTTCGTTCTACGAGAGGCACACCAATGATGGTGAAGAAGAAAGCCCTGCTTGCCGCCGGCGCCGTACTGGCGGCCGCGACTCTGGCCCTGACCGGCTGTTCGGGTGGAGGGGCCACCTCCACAGCGAGCGCCACCGCCGCCGCCGGAACCGGTAGCCTGACCGTCTGGGTCGACGCCGACCGCGCCCCCGTGCTCAAGGATGCCGCCGCGGCGTTCACCCAGGAGACCGGCGTCGAGGTGAAGCTGGTCCAGAAGGACTTCACGAAGATTCAGGACGAGTTCGTCGCCCAGGTCCCCACCGACAAGGGCCCGGACATCACGATCGCCGCCCACGACTGGCTCGGCAACTTCGTCGCCAACGGCGTCGTGCAGCCGGTCGAACTCGGCGACACCGCCGCCAACTACCAGAAGGTCGCTGTCACGGCGATGAGCGTCGAGGGCAAGACCTACGGCGTGCCGTATTCCATCGAGAACATCGCGCTCCTCCGTAACACCGCGCTCGCGCCGACCGCTCCCGCCAGCTACGACGACATGGTCGCAGCGGGCAAGGCCGCCGGCACCGAGTTCCCGTACCTCGTGCAGCTCGGCCCGGACGCCGACCCGTACCACCTGTACCCGTTCCAGACCTCCTTCAGCGCCCCGGTCTTCGGCACCAACGCCGACGGCAGCTACAACGCCAACGACCTGTCCATCGGCAACGCCGGCGGAGAGGGCTTCGCGACCTGGCTCGGCGCCCAGGGCGCAGCGGGCAACCTGAGCCTCAACGTCACGAGCGACATCGCCAAGGAGAAGTTCCTCGCCGGCGCCTCGCCCTTCCTGATCACCGGCCCGTGGAACGTCCCGGACGCCCAGAAGGCCGGCATCACTGTCGCGGTCGACCCGATCCCCTCGGCCGGCGGCCAGACCGCACAGCCGTTCGTCGGCGTGCAGGGCTTCGTCGTGAGCGCCAAGAGCAAGAACGCCCTCGCCGCGAACGAGTTCCTGGTCAACTACATCGGCAGCGAAAAGGTGCAGACCGCCCTCTACAAGGTCGGCGGGCGGGCCCCGGCCAACACCGCGGCCTTCGAGGCAGCCAGCTCCGACCCGATCACCGCCGGCTTCGGCAAGGTCGCGGCCACGGCCGTCCCGATGCCGAGCATCCCGCAGATGGGCAAGGTCTGGCAGTTCTGGGGCGTCACCGAAGCCGCGATCATCTCCCAGAAGGGTGACCCGGTCGCCCTGTGGCAGAAGATGACCGCCGACATCCAGGCCGCCATCAAGTAACGAAGCACCACAGCACCGCCAGCACCACAGCACGACAGCACGACGGATGCCCGTCCCCGGCCCCCGCGGACGGGCATCCGCTCACCAGCACCACCTGCACCCGAGAAAGCGGACAACGATGACCACACCACGCACCGAACAGGACGCGGCGCAGCTCCGGCAGACGAAACGCTCCCGGCGGGCCGCCCGGGTCGCCGAGGCCGCCTCCGCCGGGGTCAAGGTGCTCCTCGTCAAGATCGTGCTTCTCGGCATCGTCGACGCGATCAGCGTCTACGCCCTCTTCGTGCTCGTGATGAAGCAGGACTGGGTCGTCGTCGGCCTCGTGACCTTCGTCACCCTGGTCGTCAACTGGATCTACTTCAGTCACCAGAAACTCCCGGCCAAGTACCTCGCGCCCGGGCTGATCTTCCTCCTCATCTTCCAGATCTTCGTGATCGGCTACTCCGGCTACATCGCCTTCACCAACTACGGCACGGGCCACAACAGCACCAAGGCCGACGCGGTCAACGCACTCATCGTCTCCTCGCAGGAACGGGTCCCCGACTCCGCGAGCTACGGCCTCACCGTGCTCGAACAGTCCGGCGAGTTCAGCTTCCTCGTCACCGATCCCGACGGCACCGTGAGCGTCGGCTCGGCGACGAGCCCCCTCCGCGTCGTCACAGACGCGACGACGGATGCCGCGGGCAAGGCCACCGGCCTCGCCGGCTACACCTCGCTCCGCTTCGCCGACATCGTCGCCCAGCAGCAGGCCATCGCCGCGCTCTCCGTCCCCGTCTCGGACGACCCGAACGATGGGTCCCTCCGCACCCCGGACGGGTCGAGCGCCTACCTCTACGTCTCCGACCTGGTCTACTCGGCCGCCGACGGCACGATGACGAACAGCAGCACGGGCGTCGTCTACGCCGACAACGGCAAGACCGGCTCCTTCGTGGCGCCGAGCGGTGAGGAACTGCTCCCCGGCTGGAAGGTCGAGGTGGGCTTCGCGAACTTCGTGCACGCCTTCGGCTCCGAGTCGATCCGCGGTCCGCTGATCAGCGTCACCCTGTGGACCTTCGCCTTCGCCTTGCTCTCGGTGCTGACCACCTTCGGGCTCGGCCTGTTCCTCGCGATCGTCTTCAATGACCTGCGGATGCGTGGACGGAACGTCTACCGGGTGGTGATGATCCTGCCGTACGCCTTCCCGGCCTTCCTCTCCGCCCTGGTTTGGGCGGGCATGCTCAACCCGCAGTTCGGCTTCGTGAACCAGGTGCTCTTCGGCGGGGCGGACATCCCCTGGCTGACCAACGAATGGCTCGCGAAGTTCAGCATCATCTTCGTCAACCTCTGGCTCGGCTTCCCGTACATGTTCCTGGTCTGCACCGGGGCGCTGCAGTCGATTCCGACCGAGATCCAGGAGGCCGCGACCGTGGACGGGGCAAGGCCCTGGCAGGTATTCCGGCTGATCAAGCTCCCGCTGCTGCTCGTCTCGGTCGCGCCGCTCCTGATCTCCTCGTTCGCGTTCAACTTCAACAACTTCAACCTGATCTACATGCTCACCGGCGGCGGTCCCCGCGACGTCACGGCCGGCGTGAACGTCGGAGCCACCGACATCCTCATTTCGATGGTCTACAAGGTCGCCTTCGTCGGCGCGAGCCGCGACTACGGGCTCGCGAGCGCGTTCTCGATCATCATCTTCCTGCTGGTCGCGCTCGTGTCGATCATCAGCTTCAAACAGACCAAGGCGCTAGAGGAGTTGAACTGAGATGCGAATCGCAGCCCCCGAAACCAGTGACCTGTACATCCCGACCAAACGACCGTTCAACTTCGGCCGGTGGTTCTCCCGCACCGGCTGGCGGCACCTCGTCGGCGCCGTCATGGTGGTCTTCTCCGCCTTCCCGCTCCTCTATGTGCTCTCCGCGTCGCTGCATCCCGGCGGCACCCTGATCACCGCGAACGGCCTCTTCAACGAGATCGACCTCGGCAGCTACACGACCCTGTTCAACCTGCCGCAGCAGCCCTACGCCGCCTGGTACGGCAACACGCTCCTGATCGGCACGATCACCTCGGTCTGTACCGTGTTCCTCGGAGCGCTCGCGGCGTATTCCTTCTCCCGCATGCGCTTCCGCGGACGTCGGGCGGGGCTGCTGATGCTCGTCCTCGTGCAGATGTTCCCGCAGCTCCTCGCGGTCGTCGCGATCTTCCTACTGCTCAGCGGCATCTCGGACATCTTCCCCGCGATCGGCCTCGACACCCAGATCGGGCTGATCATGGTCTACCTCGGTGGCGCCCTCGGCGTGAACACCTACCTGATGTACGGCTTCTTCAATACGATCCCCGCCTCGATCGACGAGG
Organism: Cryobacterium sp. 10I5; assembly: GCF_035019865.1. Taxonomy (NCBI): domain Bacteria; kingdom Bacillati; phylum Actinomycetota; class Actinomycetes; order Micrococcales; family Microbacteriaceae; genus Cryobacterium; species Cryobacterium sp. 10I5. The sequence continues at coordinate 13,023 of NZ_JASJVI010000042.1, read as the reverse complement.
CGGCCAAGATCGACGGCGCCGGCCACGCCCGGATCTTCTTCACGATCATCCTGAGGCTCGTCGCCCCGATCCTCGCCGTCGTCGGCCTGCTTTCCTTCGTCGGTACGACCAACGAGTTCGTGATCGCGAGCATCGTGCTCATCACGCCCGAGAAGCAGACCCTCGCCGTCGGCCTCTACCAGTTCGTGTCCCAGGAATTCTCGAGCAACTACTCGGTGTTCGCCGCCGGGGCCGTGCTCGCGGCGCTTCCGGTGATGGCACTGTTCCTGTTCCTGCAGAAGTACATCGTCGGCGGGCTGACCGCCGGTTCGGTCAAGTAAGAGCACTCGGCACGATGCGCCTGCCGCCCCATGCCGAGCCCCACCACGACGGGTCGCCGCTGTACGTCTCCACCCAGATGCCCGCGCTCGGGGAGACCGTGCGGGTGCGGGTGCGCGTTCCCCGGCAGTTCGGCGCGGTCGGTGCCGTGTACGCACGGTCCAACCCCGACCGGGAGCCGCGATTCAGTGCCGCACACCTGCTCGGCACGCTCGACGGCGCCCAGTGGGTCGACGGCGCCCAGTGGGTCGACGGAGCCCAGTGGTGGGAGGCCGAGGTGCTCGTGGAGAACCCGGTGCATGGCTACCGGTTCCTCCTCACGCTGGCCGACGGCGGCCACGCCTGGCTGAACGCGAGCGGTGTGCACTCCATCGAGACACTCGACTCGGAGGACTTCAAGCTCGTCACGTTTGCTTCGCCGCCCGAGTGGGCGCAGTCGACCGTGATGTACCAGGTCTTCCCTGACCGGTTCGGCCGGTCCGCGGAGGCCGACGAGCGGGACACGCCCGCATGGGCCATCCCGGCGGACTGGAGCGACGATGTCGACCAGATACAGCCCGGTCGGTCGCACCAGTTCTACGGCGGTGACCTCGACGGCGTGATCGACCACCTCGACCACCTCGCCCGGCTCGGCGTCACCCTCGTCTACCTGACCCCGGTGTTCCCCGGCGCGTCCAACCACCGCTATGACGCCGCGAGCTTCACCGAGGTCGATCCCCTCCTCGGCGGCGACGAGGCCCTGGTCAGGCTCGTCGGTGCCGCGCACGCGCGCGGCCTCCGGGTGATCGGAGACCTCACCACCAACCACTCCGGCGACCGGCACGACTGGTTCCGGGCCGCGCACCGCGCCCCGGCGGCCCCCGAGAGTGCCTTTTACTATTGGTTCGACGACGAACAGCAGGACTACGCCTCCTGGCTCGGCGCGCGCAGCCTGCCCAAGTTCAATTGGGCCTCGCCCGAGCTCCGCCGGCGCTTCATCGAGGGCCCCGAGTCCGTCGTCGCGCACTGGCTCGAACCGCCGTACAGCCTCGACGGCTGGCGCATCGACGTGGCCAACATGACCGGGCGGATGCTCGGCGACGACCTCAACGCCGAGGTGCGCCAGACCATCCGCCGCACCATGATCGAGGTCAACCCTGACACGATCCTGCTCGGGGAAAGCACCAATGACGCCGCGAGCGACTTCCAGGGCGACGCCTGGCACGGCGCGATGACCTACGCGAACTTCACCCGCCCGGTCTGGGGCTGGCTTTCGAAGCCGAACAGTCCCTCCTCGTTCTTCGGCCTGCCCTACGGCACGATCCCGCAGTACACCGGGGTGCAGTTCGTCGAAGCGCATCGTCGCTTCACCGCCGGGTTCCCCTGGCGCACCCGGCTCGCCACGATGAACGCCCTCGACACCCACGACACGCCGCGCTTCCGCACCCATGCGCTGGCCGGAACGGTGCCGGTGGCGTTCGGTCTCTCGGTGACGTTGCCCGGCATCCCGGTGATCTTCGCCGGGGACGAGTTCGGCCTCACCGGAGACGACGGTGAACACTCGCGCACGCCGATGCCCTGGGCGAGCGCGGGGGAGCCGGCCGTCGCGGAGACGATCGACCTCTACGCCGCCCTGATCCACCTGCGCACCGGCCACCCGGCCCTCAACGGAGGCTCGATGCGCTGGCTGCACGTCGACGACGACGTGCTCGTCTTCGTGCGCGAAACGGCCGACGAGTCGGTGCTCGTGCTGGCGGCGCGGGCGCCCGGCGCGGTGTCTCTGCCGGCCGGGGCGCTGGCGGGGGCGGATGCCGCGACGCGGCTTCTCGGCGGCGCCGAGCTTGTGGGCGCGACCGGCGGCATCCGCCTCACAGCGCCCGGCCCGTCGTTCACGGCGTGGGCGCTTCCCGGGGTGCTCGTGCCCGTTGGGTGAAACGGTCACGGGGAGGCCGGCGGAGATGATAATGTTTACCGGTTGCCGAAATTCAGGGCGCAACTTCTGAAAAGAAGTTCTGCCCCCTTAGCTCATTGGTAGAGCACTTCCTTGGTAAGGAAGAGGTAGTGGGTCCGATTCCCACAGGGGGCTCAGGCTTGGGCGGTCGTGAGGCCGGCAGGTCGTGGCGGGGTAGCTCAGTTGGTTAGAGCACACGGCTCATAATCGTGGTGTCGCGGGTTCAATTCCCGCTCCCGCTACAAAAACCCCGGATTTCTGCGGAAGTCCGGGGTATTTTTTCGCCCTCCAGAGGCCAACCCCGCATAAACCCCGCACTTTGAAAGCCACTAACCCCGCACTTTGGATTTAGGGACAATCATCACGTCGAGTGCCTTGGCCGCTTTTGTGCCTCCTGTGCTCTTGGCCATGTAGACGTCCTGCGTCAGCGACGGGTTCTCATGACCGAGGTAATCGGCAATCTCGCGGGCGCTCAATCCGGAGTGATCAAGTGCCGTCGCGACCGTCTTCCGGAAGCTGTGCGTAGTCACCGTCGGGTAGCCGAGGCGGTCGCGCGCGTCGCGCCAGTCCCGTGACGTGTTCCGCGGATCGCGGATGTTTCCGCGCACCGTCGGGAAGACGAGGTCATACTCGCTGCGCACCCGGATCCGCCCCTGACGCTCCATCAGGAGGTCCCGGAGCGAGTTCGGGATCGAGATCGTGCGCGCGCCAGCCTTCGTCTTGGGATGGTCCTGGAGCAGGAGGCCACGACCGTGGGCGCGCACGACGTTCGCCTCGATGCTGATCGTGCCCGCGGCGGGGTCAAAGGCCGACCATCTCAGGGCCAGTGCCTCGCCCAGACGACTTCCCGTGCCTGCGAGGAACACGATCACGTCGGCCTGATCCAGTTCGTTGAGACGCGGGTCGCGGCGGACGGCCTCGAGCAGGTCGGGTAGATCCTGGACGGGGATCGCCGTGGCGCCCTGGCGACGCCGGGTGATGTTGCCGATCTCCCGGACGGGATTCACTACGACCGCGTCGGAACGTGCGGCCACGCCCATCATGCCCGAGAGCACGGCGCGGCAGGACTTCGCGGCGCCCGGCCCACACGATGACGTGATCTCACTGATGAACCGTCCGAGCCGCTCCGTCGTCGCCTCAGACACGGTGAGAGCACCGATCTTCGGCTTGATGTGGTGGGCGATGGTCTGGCGGTAGGTATCGATCGTGCGGGGCGCGCAGTCCTCCTTCGTGGCCAGGAACCGATCGGCCAGGTGGGCCAGAGACGTCTGTCGATTCACCTCGAGGGATCTGCTCGCCGTCGCGGTGTCCAGCGCCGTCTGCAGCGCGATCCTGGCCCGCGCTCGAGTGGTTGCGAACCGTTCGATCTGACGGAGAGTCCCATCGTCGAATCGGTAGCGCGTGCGCGCCCGCCACCTACCGGGGGACACCTCCTTCACGCTCAGTGTCCCGTAATTGCTGATTGGTGTTCGCGGTCGCACCATCCTCGGCCTCCCTACAAGTTCCGCGCTCTGCGCCCGTCAGCGACGCTGCGGAGACGCTGGCAGCGTCTCCGCGTTCCACCGACGATCTTGCCCCACATAGGTGACACGGCGCTTCCCCGTCATAGGTCGCCCCTGCTGTTGTTCATGGCTCCCGTCGCACATCAATGAGCCCAGCCGTCGAGTAACCAACCGGCCGAGGTCAGGTACGTGGACAGTTGCGTGATGCGTCGGTTGGCTTCGTTCAGGCGTTCCTGGGTGGTGTTCCACGGCTGGCCGGTGTCGTTGTCGCCGGCGGCCGTGTTCAGTGTGGCTTCGACCTGGAGGTTGCTGACGAGCCGGTTGCGTTCTCTGATGAGCGCGTCGAGCTCGCGCATGGTTTGTAGTTGGGTGCGTTCGGAGCGTTCGTCGGTTGTGGTCCACCGGTAGGCGCCGTCGGTCTCGCCGGAGATCCAGGCGTCGAATTCGACGACGGTCATGCCGTCGAACGCCAAGCTGAGGTTGGGCAGGTCGAGGGTGTCAGTCGGGCGGCCGACGGGGGCGAGGAGGAACAGAGGGGAGACTCCGAGGGCGTGGGCGATGTTCAGCAGCTGGCTGACGGCGAGGTCGCTCTTCCGGCCGGCTTCGATGTTCTGCAGGATCGCCTCGGTGACGTTGTCGCCGGGGATCGTGTCGGCGAGTTCTTTCGTGGTGCGGATGCCGCGGTGCTTCCGGATGGCTTGGATGCGGTCGCCGATGCTTGTCTCGGTCCGAAAGTCTGTCATGCGGACAAGATACTACGCAATCTCTTGTCAAATGTCAGAAGTCGCCATATTGTGACCTCAACATTGGAACAACCGGAAGGTTGTCATCGAGACAGGATGATCGTGGACGACGACTATATCCTCCCCGCCACCGTGGGTGAGATCACCGGAATGAAGACCGGTGCCCTGGCCCAGCTGCGCTACTTGGGCAGGGGTCCGCGGTTCTACAAGCCCACACCCCGGACGGTGCTCTACAAGAGATCCGAAGTCCTCGCCTGGATCGAAGCCAGCGCCACCACCCGCACCTCCGAGCCACCAACCCGGCACTGAGCCATCTAGCCACTGGCGCGGCTCTCGGTCGCGCCGGTAGGAAGGCCCGGGTCCACGCCCGGGGCCACGGAGCGTCACCAGCAGAGGAGTCGATCGATGCGCAGACGAGCGTGCACGGCCGACACGTCGCCTCCCGCTCGTAGGGGTGGGTGAAGTCTCGTGGGCTTGTATGCGGCGAAGAACGCCGTCCTGGTCGCCGCCCAGCTGGGCTTGGGTCATGCGTCGAGAGTGTTGCTGATCCACATGGCCCTGGAGTGCTGGGACGACGAGCACAATCCCGGCGGGCAACCGCCCCGACGCTACTTCGCCGGCCGGGAAGCGTCCGCTATCGCCCTCGGGTTCCTCGCCCCGTCCAACGGGAGCGCCGCGGCCCACCAGGCCGTCAAACGTGCCGTGACCGAACTCACCCACACCGGCGCGATCACACGGTTGCGCTCGGGCCGGAACGGGCGCGCAGCCGAGTTCGAACTGAACCTCAACAGCACCAAACCGCCGACGCCTGATCGCCGGCTCCCGGAGTTCCGGGACCGGGTCACGGATGCCTAGGGGGTCACTGAGCGTCCACCTCAGGGGTACGCTCACCGTCCCCTTCAGGGGTACGAAAACTGACCCAGCAAGGGGACGCTCACCGTCCCCTTTAACAGTAAGGAACAGGAAGAACAAAACTGGAGCAGTACGCGCGCGCGAGACGAGCCTGTGGATAACTCCTCCGAGAACACCGGATGTCCCGGCCAGTGCGGGCAGCTCGAACGACGAAGAGGCGCTGAAGATCGTTGGCGCGACGTCCTCTCCGGAGGGACCTCGAGGCGAGTGCGCACACATCTGCCCGGTCGTGTACCCCGTCATCGAGAGCGAATAGGTAAACGACGACCCGAGGGCACTCTTTCCCTGTCCCGCCGCCGCCCCCTCGCTGCGCTCGCTTCCCAACCCCCCACACTCAACGGCATTGTGTGGGGGGTTGGGAAGTAAAGGGGTGGTGGTGGGACAGGGAAAGAGTCAGAGGTAGATGAAAGAAATATGAATGAAAGAAAAAGAAAAAAACAAAGAGAAAAGACAAGAAGAAGAACGGTGAGTGGCTGAAGTTCTGAGGGACGGGGAGCGGCATGGTGCAGGTGACAGAGCGTGATCTGGCGATGGTCGAGTGGCTGGGCGTTGTGCGTCTGGCGGAGGTCGATGCGATCCGGTGGGCACTGGGCGCGATGCTCGGTTCTGCGGAGCCGATCAGTACAAGGAAGGCTCAGCACTGGGTGATGCGGATGGTCGAGGCTGGCCTCGTCGCCCGTGCGCGGCCGACGTTCCAGGGCGCGTCGATCGTCTGGGCGACGCACGATGCTATCGGAAGACAGCCGCCGAACCTGTTCCGGCAGACCACCCGGCATGAGGTCGCGGTCGCGGCGGTATCGGCCCGGTATCTTGCTCTCGGATATACCTGGAAGCGCGACCGACGACCGGTCAGCCATCTCGACCACCAGGCCGACGGTGTCGCAACCTATGGCGACTGTGTGGAGCTTGTCGAAGTGGAGCTGACCGCGAAGTCCTCACCGCGATACAGACTGATCTGCGAGAACCACTCGATGCGGCTCGCTCGTGACGGGATATCTCTGGTCGTCTACTTCTGCACGGCGGATGCCGACCGAGTCGTGACTATAGAGGCCGACAGATTCATCTTCCGCACAGAACGCCCGCGGCTTGTCTCAACGATCGCCTTCGACAAGCGGGGGCACTGGCTCGGCAGCACACTCGACCCGCGCGCCACAATCGGACCGTCGGGTGCAGGACGGCGCAGGGGCGATGATGCGATCAACCGGAAGCTGGAGAAGACGACGTCCGCGACGTCTATGGCACAGTTTGGGACCGGCATAGGGGTCGGTAATCGTACAGCGAGGGCAGGGGATACTTGACCTCGTGACCAACTCACTTCTGACATTCAACATCGTCGATGGACAGATCGTGTTGGTCTTCAGCGCACTGAGTATGGCAGCGTTGATCTATCTCGTAGTGCGTCGCGAACCACGATCACTCGGCGGCCGGAGAGCGCTTCGACGACGTCCTACCGTCCGATGGGTGCGCACCGTTCTTGTGGCAGCTGGGCTCGGGGCCATCGCGGCGGTTATCACTCTGAGCATCACCGAACTCGGCCTCAACGTATTCGGAACACCATTGCAATCCGATACGCGGTACTGGGTAACCGGGGCCTTTGCTGCTCTAGGGGTCGCGATCGTGAACCTGTGGCGTTCACGAGGCTGGAGAAAAGTCATCGCCGCAACCACGATCCCTCTCTTTCTCGTGACGGCGATGTTCGGTATCAACGCCGGGTATGGGCTCAACCCGACACTGGCGTCACTGTTCAATATTGACGTCGGGCAACCGCTGACGGTGCCGCCTCAAACTGCCCCGACATCCCAGGTCCCGGCTGAGCCCGCGGCGCCGCTCTGGACCACATGGAAGGCGCCGGCCGGGATGCCCGCCAAAGGCCAGTACGGAACCGTGACGATTCCGAACAAGGCGTCGGGGTTCGCGGCGAGGCCGGCATACTTATACTTGCCGCCGGCGGCCCTTGTGCCCGACCCTCCGGCTTTGCCGATTTTGATCATGATGATGGGCCAGCCCGGTGGCCCCGACGGAAGTTCCCTGTTCGTCTCGACACTTGATTCCATGGCGGCTGCCAACGGCGGCTTGGCACCGATCGTGCTCACGATTGACCAGATAGGCAGTCCCGAGAAGAATCCTTTGTGCATAGACTCGCCCGCCGGGCGAGTGCACACCTATGTCATGAGCGACGTTCTCGACTACATTCATGCCACCTTGCACGTAGCCGATGGGCGCCAGAACTGGGCAATCGGAGGTTACTCCAACGGCGGCACATGCGCCCTATCCTTCGGGGCAAAACACCCGGACGTTTTCGGATCGCTGCTGGACATCTCAGGGGAGATCGAACCCTCGCTGGGCTCAGAGAGCGCGACCCTTCGCAATGGCTTTGCAGGAAATCAAGCCGCGTACGACGCCGAGAAACCGCTCAACATTATGAAAGCTCATCACTACACCGACATGTATGCGATCTTCACATCTGGAGAGAAGGACCCGACCTACACCGCCGAGGCAACGACAGCCGAAGCAGCAGCAAAGACAGCCGGTATGACAACGGCCCGGCTAACCGGGCCTGGCGTCACGCACGCAGCAGACGCGGTCAAATTCGGATTCCCCGCAGGACTCACCTTGCTCTACCCACGATTCGGACTTCAGAAACCCTCCAGGTGAACGCATCGTGACAGGCGATCACCATCTGCGTTTCCCATCGAGGACCCAGCCTCACGTCGCGGGCCCAAAGCTGGCCGAACTGGGTTGATCTTGGGCGGGCGTGGGAGATGCCGGCGTCGTGTTGGCCGCAGGCATCGCGATTGGCAGCGGCTATTTGTACTGCGGTGCCGCGGGGAGTCCGAAGAATTCTTCGAGTGTGCTGACGCCGTTTGCGTGCATTTCTGTGGCCAAGTCGATCCCTACGAACCGGAAGTGCCATGGCTCATAGGTGTAGCCGGTGATGGGTACTTTGTCAGCCGGGTACCGAAGGAGGAATCCGAACCGCCATGCGTTTGCCGCCAGCCATGAGCCCTGAGTAGTGTCGCCAAAGCAAGCTGCGAGCGAACACTTGGCTGGCAGGGCGCTGATGTCGATCGCGAGTCCTGTCTGGTGTTCGCTCGTGCCGGGCCGTGCCGTGTCGGTATCAGCGGCTGCTTGGCCATTGGCCGTGACGTCTTGGTCGTAGACCCCGCGTTGGGTGTCATAGCTGCGAAACGCGCTTTGGGATTGCATCTTGAGCCCTGTTTCAGCCGTGAACGCGGCGAACATGGCAACCACTGCGTCAGCTGCCGGCTTCCGGAGTTGCGGTTCCCACACATGAGGCACTCCCACGACGACGAGATCTGGAGGGGTGAAGTCGAGGGGCTTGAACGGTCTCGCCTTATTGACGACGACCCATATGCTGTTGGGGTCGTCGACTGAGTGCGCGGTCCGGTTGAACGGGGCCCCTGCGTCGGGCGAGGACGGAGACGACGCAGACGGCCCCGTCGAAGTCGGGCCCGCCGTGGGAGTTCGGGAGGAATCAGCTGGTGCGCCGCCCGGGTCCACCGAACACGCGTTCAGTGTCAGGACCAGCGCCAACACAACTGCGACGCCGGCGACTTCTGTGGTCAGTCGCCGCAGCAGAGTCCGTGCCCTGAGTGAAGCTGATCTTGCTTGCATTCCTCTGACCATATGCTGACTAACTGGGACGAGCGTCCTCGGCCTCGAGACCGGACCTGATCTGCCTTGCTTTGCGCGGCCACCGGGCTGGAACGACTTCCTCAGGGTCGACGTTGGCTTTCGGACTATTCGCCCGCGTCAATCCGCTTCGCGATGAGGCGAAATGCCTCCCACGTGAGGGTGCTGTCGGCCGCGACCATCTTCATGAATCCGTCCAACGGCAGGCCAACGTCGACGAGTAACCACTTGGCGCGCACTTCTTCCGCCAATGCATCGATCTCTTCGGTGAGCGTCATGACTATCTCCTCTTATCTATCGTGAACGTAGTCTCCACGTGTTCCTGCCCCTGGTTGGGGCGCAGACGTCGACGGTGGGGACTGATCTGATCCTGCTGACTAGGGAACGTGATGGTGGGCATTCGGTCTACGCTCAGCACCGCCTTAATGAGCGTTGTCAGTATTTCGCCGCCAATGTGGGCGGGTTCAGTCTTCGTCGGTGAGTGGAGGCTGAGAGCTGTGCGCCTGGGCCTCTCGGCGTCGCCAGACTTCTGGTAGTGCGGCTTCGAGGGCATCGTCGACGGTGATGATGCCGAGGATATGCCCGTCCTCAGTCAGTACCGGCAGGGTGAGGAGGTTGAAGTCCGCCATCCGCGTTGTGACGTCGATGATGTCGTCTTCGGGGGCGGCATGAACTGGCTCCGGGTCGACGATCTCCCTCAAGATGAGATTCGCATCGGCTTGGAGGGCGCGGATGATGCTGACCGCTCCGGTTAGGCGCTCCTCGCTGTCGAGGGAGTAGATGGTGGTGAGTGCTTCGGGCTGTTGGGTTGTGGATGTCCGGATGATGTCGAGTGCGTCTCGTATGGTGGCGTTTTCGGACAGGGCGAGATACTCCACACCCATGAGTCCTCCAGCTGTTGCGTTGTGATAGCCCAAGAGTGTGAGGACTTTGGTGCGATGAGGTTCGGGGAGGAGTGCGAGTACGTCCTGGCGCCTCTCCTGGGGCAGGTCGGTAATGGCGTCAGCCGCGTCGTCGGCGCGCATGCGGGACAGGACCGCGGCGACATCCGTGGTGCTTCTGGACTTGAGGAGTTGGGAGAGACTGTCTTCCTCGAGTTCCTCGAAAACGTCAGCTTCGAATTCTGGGTCCGCGTGGACCTGGGCGAGGAGCTCGTCTTGTTCCTTGGCGTCTGCTGTTTCGATGATGTCCGCCATCTGCGCGGCCTTCAGTCGGCGCAGTTTCCCGAACGACGTACGAACGAGTACGGAGGGTTGGTGTCCGATTAGGGCTTCGAAGGAGCGCCAGTCCCGCACGGGATGATTGCCCTTGTCGCGGCGTGAGGACCACCAGTGTGACTGGTGGACGTTGAGCCCGGTGACGACCCAGACGCCCGGGGTCGGGCTCAGGTACACGTCGTGGGCGGGGGCCAGCCGGGTGAGGTACACGTCGTGGGCGCGGACTAGGGAAGCGAGGTCCACATCGATGAGCCGATGGCCGAGGACATCGGCGTTCAAGAGGACCTCGCCTGGCCGGCGTTCGAATGCCCGGACGTCGAGACGGGCGCTGGCCAGCTGAATGCGATCGGGCTCCAGAGCCTCGACGTCGGCGATGGGGACGAACACCGTTTCGGAGCCGACTCGGACCACGAGCGCGGTCAGGAGCGGATAATCGTCTCCTCGGAGGCGGACGATAACGTCAGCGAGCCTGCCGAGGGCTTTTCCTTGGCCGTCGACGACGGTATGCCGGAGCAACTGCGAGAGGCCGACCTCGGAATCGGTCATGCCGCGGATCGTCGTGTTCACTGTGGGTCTTCTTTCCCGATCGATGCTTGGTTTCGTGGCGGAGTTGAGGGTGTTGACTTGAGCGTAGGACTCATTTGGTCAGTGGCCGAGAGCGAGTTGAACTACCCGCACGACGACCAAGGCCATCGCCAGGAGCAGGTAGGTGCGCAGGACAGCAAGACCGATGCGCCGGCCGGTGGAGAGCTCGGGTCTGGACAGAAGGGCCAAGGGTGGCATCCTCCAGCGCAACCGCTGGGCGTGCTCCATCTTCGGGACGGGCTCACGAGCGGGGCGTCGGCGGCGCAGCACACCCACGATCACACCGGTGGCCAGGCCGAGGAAGGTGCCCCCGCCGAGGATCCACAGGATCGCACCGGCCGTTATCTCCGGGAACAACACGCTGGCCGTGAGGACGATGGAGAGCATGACCAGGATGGCGACGACCACCGAGGTGAACAGGTTCAGCCACTTGCCGTTGACCCAGGGTCCGAGGACTTCCTTGTCGTTACAGAGCAACAGGAGAAAGACCGTAGCGGAGGGCAGCAGAACTCCGGCGAGGGTTTGCACACCGACGGTCAAGAGCCCGAGCGGGCTACCGGGGATGAGGACGACGGTGGCAGCGATCACGAGCAGGCCCGCGAATACGGCGTAGAACCCTTTGGCTTCCCACGGTTTGCGGTGCAGTGAATGCTTCAATCCCAACACGTCGCCCAGGGCGTATGACGTGGAGAGGCCGACGGCAGCCGCCCCGATGATCGATGCGTCGATCAGCGCGATTGCGAACATGATTCCCACGCCTGGACCCACATACTTACCGAGGCCTTCGGCCACTCCTAAGGCGTCGGTGAAGTTGCCGAATTCTGGTCGCCCCGTGAAGGTCGCCGAGGTGAAGCCGATGATCGCGGCCGCGCCGACGATCACCATCAGAATCCCGATCCACAGGTCGACCTTTTCATAGTTCATGAAGCGCGGGGTGATGCGTTTGTCGATGACATAAGACTGTTGGAAGAACAATTGCCACGGGGCGACGGTAGTTCCAACAATTCCGATGATCAGCAGCATCACTGTCGAGAGTTGTGAACCTGCGGGCATTCCCGGAATGATGAAGTTCCTGGCCATCTCACCCAGATTCGGGCGAGAGAGCACGAAAACGGGAACGAGAAGCAGTGACCCAGCCACCAGGAACAGGCTGACGCGTTCGAATCTTTTGAAGGATCCAGTACTCACGGCGCCTAACACGAGCAGGGCTGCGACGATGACGCCGGGGACCTGGGGGATGCCCAGGTATTGGAGCCCCAGACTGATCCCGATGAATTCGGTAACGATGGTGAGCGCGTTCAGGATGAACAGGTCGATGACGCTGAACGCACCCCAGAACTTTCCGAACCGTTCCAGGATTAACCGGGCATGGCCCACTCCTGTCACCACGCCCAGCCGCAACACCATCTCCTGATTCACATACAGAACCGGAACCAGCAAGAGCAGCGTCCACAAGAGTGAGGTGCCGTAATTTTGTCCGGCCTCGGTGTAGGTCCCGAAGGCGCCGGCATCGTTATCGCCGACTATCACGATGAGCCCGGGGCCGAGGATCGCTAGCAGGGTACGGAACTTGGCCGGGAACCCTCGGCGGGGTGCATCATCACCCAGACGAATGGTGCCCATTGCACCTTCAATATCGCCGAGATGGGCTGAGTCGAGCACGGCGGAAAGCGGCCCCGTCGGGGTCGGGCCGGTTTCAGGGCTGGTGACGCTTTCGCTGCTGTTCGTCATCGTGTGCGGCTTTCTGCGCAGGGAGCGAGTATGTGTACGCGTGGGAAGTCCGGAGGCGTTGCCGGAAGAGCGCGGGCCAGGGGCCGTGCGCGGGGAAGAGCGAGTGTCTAACGGGCAAGGACGGGCAGGGGGAGACAGGGTCTATGGCTTTTGCTCATCGGCGTTCTCCCTCCACTTCGTTCAGCGCGCACGAAGAGTCCGACCTGACCGGCCGAGGTGACCTCTTCTCATAAGACCTTTGGCACTTTGCGGCGTTAACCCGGGAATCGGGAGCCAATCGGGGAAATCCCTTGTTCCGGGAAAACCTGTCCTGACCCGGGGCGTCTCTGGACGTTGGGGGTCGCTGGCTTGTATCTGGCGAGTAGTTCCAGGAGGTACTGCTAGTCCGGCGAGGTGGTTCTGATCCTCCGGGCAGGTGGTACTGGCGGCGG
>NZ_JASJVI010000041.1:0-32817 GCF_035019865.1 Cryobacterium sp. 10I5 | reverse complement strand
GATGTGTATAAGAGACAGGTACACGATCGTGACGGGAGACACCATCAGCGGCATCGCGGCCGCACACGGCACCTCGGTCGCCGCCGTGCTGGGAGCCAACGGCCTCGACAAGGCCGGCATCATCTTTCCGGGCCAGTCTCTGTCGATTCCCTCCGGATCGGCGCCGGCCGGCTCGACCCCGACAGTAGCCGCCCCGGCGGCTGAGCTCGTCAGCGCGACGACCGCTGCGACCGGCGCACAGCACACGATCGCAGCCGGCGAAACCGTGTCCACGATCGCCGCGGCCGCGGGCGTCTCCGTCCGCGCGATCCTGAAGGCGAACAACCTCGGCTGGTCGAGCATCATCTACCCCGGCCAGCAGCTCTCGATCCCGGCGCCCGCAACGGATTCGGTCGCCGCGGCATCCGTCACGCCCCTGCCTGCACCCGCACCGGAGCCGGCCCCGACGGCCGTACTCGGGCGGGTCACCCCGCTCTCCGACGAGATGCGCGCCAACGCCCTGATCATCCTGACGACCGGGCGCGCTGCCGGCGTGAGCGACCAGGGACTCGTCGTCGCCCTCGTCGCCGCGGCCCAGGAGTCTGGGCTGCGGAACGTCCACTACGGGGACAGGGATTCACTCGGTCTCTTCCAGCAGCGCCCCGGCAAAGGCTGGGGGGCGCCTGACCAGGTGATGGACCCCGCCCGCGCAAGCCAGGCGTTCTTCGGCGGTGCCGGAAATCCGAACCCGGGGGTCACCCGCGGGCTGCTCGACATCCCCGGCTGGGAGGGGATGACCGTGACGCAGGCGGCCCAGGCGGTGCAACTTTCCGCCTACCCCGACTACTACGCGAAATGGGAGACCTCTGCCCGGGCCTGGCTCTCCGAGCTCGGCTGATCGCCCGTGCTTTGCGAGTGTCCGGCAGCAGATCTGCCCGCTTCTCCCTAGACTCGACTGGTGAGCGATAGTCCTGCCGATCCGATGATCGGCCGTCTGATAGACGGCCGATATCAGGTGCGCTCGCGGATCGCCCGCGGCGGAATGGCGACGGTCTACCTCGCCACCGACCTGCGCCTCGAACGCCGGGTGGCGCTCAAGGTGATGCACGGCCACCTCGCCGACGACAACGCCTTCAAGGCGAGGTTCGTGCAGGAGGCGCGCTCGGCCGCGCGTCTGGCCCACCCGAACGTCGTCAACGTCTACGACCAGGGCCAGGACGCCGACATGGCGTACCTCGTGATGGAGTACCTGCCGGGAATCACCCTGCGCGACCTGCTCAAGGACTACGGGCGCCTCACGAGCGAACAGACCATCGACATCCTCGAGGCTGTGCTGTCCGGCCTCGCCGCAGCGCACAAGGCCGGCATCGTGCACCGCGACCTGAAGCCCGAGAACGTGCTGCTCGCCGACGACGGACGGATCAAGATCGGCGACTTCGGGCTCGCCCGCGCCGCCAACAACAACACCGCGACCGGACAAGCTCTGCTCGGAACGATCGCCTACCTCTCCCCCGAACTCGTCACGCGCGGCATCGCCGATGCCCGCAGTGACATCTACGCCCTCGGGATCATGACTTACGAGATGCTCACCGGCGAACAGCCGTACGTCGGCGAGGCCCCGATGCAGATCGCCTACCAGCACGCCAACGACACGGTACCGATGCCGAGCCTGCGGGTCACGACCATCCCGCACGAGCTCGACGAGCTCGTCAGCTGGGCGACGGCGCGGGACCCCGAACAGCGCCCTCGGGACGCGAAGGTCATGCTCGACCAGCTTCTCGACGTCGAGAAGCAGATGCGCCCCTTCGAGGGCGACACCGGAGTGCAGCAGACCCTGCTGATGCCGAGCGGTGCGGCGGGCGCCATCGCCGACGCGGACACCATGATTTTCGGCGCCGCGGCGCCCGCGCCCGGTGCGACGGCCCTGCTGCCCGCGCCCGTCGTGAAGCCGCCGGCAGACGCCGAACTGCTCACCGAGAAGACCAGGCGCCGGGGGCGCCGCGGCTACTGGCTGTTCGCGCTCGTGCTCGTGCTCGCCGGCCTCGCCGCGGGTACCGGCTGGTACTTCGGCAGCGGACCCGGGTCTCAGGTCGAGGTTCCCTCGCTCGTCTCCGTCGCCCCCGATGCCGCCGCAGCCCAGCTCGCCGAGCTCGGACTCCAGTCCGCTCTCGCCCAGCAATACAGCGGCACGGTCGCGGCCGGACTCGTCGCGAGCACCGAGCCCGGCGAGGGCGGCCACGTGAAGAAGGGCAACGCGGTCACGCTCTACGTCTCGCAGGGACCGCAGCCGATCACGCTTCCTGTGCTCGCCGGTCTCAGCACGGATGCCGCGACCTCCGCCGTCACGGGGCTCAATGCCGCGATCGGCACGGTGGACCAGGTCTTCTCCGGCGAAGTCGCCGCCGGCACCGTCATGTCGGCGACGCGGGAGAGCGACGGCGGTGACGTCTCGCAGGGCGGGGGTTACTTCGAGGGCATGAAGGTCAACCTCGTCGCCTCGCTCGGCCCGGTGCCGGATGTCTCGGGCAAGTCGGTGAACACGGCGACGTCGCTGCTGAAGGACAAGGGCCTGCTCGCCACCACCGGCGACTCCGTCTACAGCGACACGATCGACGAGGGCGATGTCGTCAGAGCCGTTCCCCAGAAAGACGGCCCGGTCCGCGCGGGAGACACCTACGTGCTCACGACCTCCAAGGGCCCCGCCCCGATCCCGATTCCCAATGTCGTCGGCAAGCCCTGGAACGAAGGCAAGAAGATCCTGACGGATCTCGGCTTCAAGCTGAGCTACAACCTCGGGGCCGACGCGATCGCGCCGCTGCTGAACATCCTCTCCACGGACCCTGCGGCGGGAACGGCGGCACCGAAGGGCAGCACGATCGCCCTCAGGCCGACGAACCCCTTCGGCTAGGATCCCCCGCCGCCACCACTCGGCGCCGCGCGCCAGGCATGCTTGGCGCGAAACGGCGAAACCGGCGCGCCTCGGTGTGACGCAACCAGCAGCACCCGCTCACGGGGCGAGTGTCGCCGTTCGCGCCGACTGTCTCCGGTGGTACGACGACAATCGGCAACAACAACGACACTCGGCGAGTAGCCATGCACGCCCGACAGCCCAGGCCGAGCGCAGGCGCACGGCTTGCGCAGGCGCACGGCTGGCGCGGGCGCACGGCTGGCGCGGGCGCACGCGAGCGGTCACGCCCGCGGCATCCGCCCGCGCGGCGAGTATCGCCGGATACGCCGAGTGCCGCCGTTCTCCCGGGTACTCTCGGCGGGAACGGCGGCACTCGATGAGACCGCTGCGGATCAGCGGGCGGCGAGCTCCTCTGCGACGAGGAAGGCGAGCTCGAGGGACTGCATGTGGTTGAGCCGCGGGTCGCAGAGCGACTCGTAGCGGGTCGCCAGGTCTGCCTCGTCGATGTGCTCAGAGCCGCCGAGGCACTCGGTGACATCGTCGCCGGTGAGCTCGACGTGCACGCCGCCCGGGTGGGTTCCGACCGCACGGTGGGCCTCGAAGAACCCGCGCACCTCGTCGACGACGTCGTCGAAACGACGCGTCTTGTACCCGGTCGGCGTGGTAACGCCGTTGCCGTGCATCGGGTCGGTGATCCAGAGTGGGACGGCCTCGCTCGCCTTGATCGCCTCGAGGAGCGGCGGGAGCGCGTCGCGCACCTTGCCGGCTCCCATCCGGGTGATGAAGGTGAGGCGCCCGGGTTCGCGGTTCGGGTCGAGCTTGTCGACGAGACGGAGCATGTCGTCTGCCGAGGTGCTCGGGCCGAGCTTGACCCCGATCGGGTTGCGTACCCGGGACAGGAAGTCCACGTGGGCGCCGTCAAGGTCACGGGTGCGCTCGCCGATCCAGATGAAGTGCGCAGAGGTGTTGTACGGCGTTCCGGTGCGGGAGTCGATCCGGGTCATCGGGCGCTCGTAGTCCATCAGCAGGCCCTCGTGGCTCGTGTAGAACTCGGTGCGACGCATCGCCTCGAAGTCCGCACCGCACGCGATCATGAACTTGATGGCGCGGTCGATCTCCTTGGCCACCTTCTCGTAGCGCTGGTTGGCCGGGTTCGCGGCGAAGCCCTGGTTCCAGCTGTGCACCTGGCGCAGGTCGGCGAAACCGCCCTGGGTGAACGCCCGGATCAGGTTGAGCGTCGAGGCGGCCGTGTGGTACCCCTTGACCAGTCGGGCCGGGTCGGCCTCGCGGGACTCGGGGGTGAAGTCGTAGCCGTTGACGATGTCGCCGCGGTACGCAGGCAGGGTGACGCCGCCGCGGGTCTCGAAGTCGCTCGAGCGGGGCTTGGCGAACTGGCCGGCCATCCGGCCCATCTTGATCACGGGCATCGATGCGCCGTAGGTGAGCACGACGGCCATCTGCAGCACGGTCTTGACCCGGTTGCGGATCTGCTCTGCAGTCGCGCCGCTGAAGGTCTCAGCGCAGTCGCCGCCCTGGAGCAGGAAGGCATGTCCGGCGGCTGCCTGGGCGAGCCGGTCGCGCAGGATGTCGACCTCGCCCGCAAAGACCAGGGGCGGCTGCGTCGACAGTTCGGCGGATGCCGCGGCGACGGCGCCTGCGTCAGGCCACGTCGGCTGCTGCTTGATGGGAAGAGTGCGCCAATAGTCCAGACCGTTGATCACAGCTTCATCGGCCACAACGACGGGTTCGGTAGTGTCTACCACAGGACTATCTCTGTTTTCTCTTTGTTGGCGCGCGGAGTGCGCATCAGGGGACTGGACCGGTTCAAGCCGGGAAGGGACACGCGATCTTATCGCGAAAGACTGGCACGCTTTTCTTTGACGCTCGTGGCGTACACGTCGACGTACTCCTGCTTGCTGAGCGCCTGGAGCTCGTACATCAGCTCGTCCGTCACGCTGCGGAGCACGAACCGGTCGCCCTCGAGCCCTTCGAAGCGGCTGAAGTCGAGCGGCTTTCCGATCACGATCCCGATCCGGCGGATCTTCGGGATCCTCGTACCGGTCGGCATCGCCTTCTCGGTGTCGATCATCGCGACGGGAACGACGGGCACGCCGGCCTCGAGGAGCATCCGCGCGACCCCGGTGCGACCGCGGTACATCTTCGCGTCCGGGCTGCGGGTGCCCTCGGGGTAGATGCCGAGCACGCCGCCGCCGGAGAGGATCCGCAGGCCCGTGTTGAGGGAGTCCTCTGAGGCCTTACCGCCGGAGCGGTCGATCGGGAGCTGGCCGGTGGCCTTGAAAAACTGCTTCGTCGCCCAGCCCTTGAGTCCGGTGCCGGTGAAGTATTCGCTCTTGGCGAGGAAGACCACCCGGCGCGGGACCACGAGCGGCAGGAACACCGAGTCAATGAACGACAGGTGATTGCTCGCGAGGATGACTCCCCCGCTCTTGGGGATGTTCTCGAGGCCGATCACCCACGGCCGGAAGAGCCCAAGCAGGAGGGGTCCGACGACAATGTTTTTCATGATCCAGTAGAACATCGGTCGCTCTTTTCTTGCGTCGGGCACAGCCTAGATCGGGAAGACGTGCTTCCGCGCCAGGTCTGCGGCACCGACAACTCCGGCATCGTTGACGAGTTGGGCAATCGCGAATTCCGCCTCGGGGTGATAGCCCCGCGCCGGAAGGTTTTCAAGGTATGCGGTGCGGATCGGTTCGAGCAGCAGCTCGCCGGCGTCGGCGACTCCCCCGCCGAACACGAAGATCTGCGGGTCGAGCACGGCCGCAAGTGAGGCGCAGGCCTGGCCGAGCGCGTCGCCGAGCTGCCGGAGGGCCGCGAGTGCCCCCGGGTCGCCGTCCTGGATCAGGCGGCCGACGTCCTTGCCGCTGAGCTTGCCCTTGCGGGCACGGGCGGATGCGAGGGCGAGGCCGATCCCTCCGGCGTCCGCGAGTGAGTTGGCGATGCGGAGCAGGGCCCTGCCGGAGCCGTACTGCTCGATGCAGCCCTGGGCACCGCAGCCGCACGGAAGGCCGTCCGGCACGATGCGCAGGTGGCCGAGCTCTGCGCCGCAACCGAAGCCGCCGCGAAACAGGCGGTCGTTGGAGACGACGGCACCACCGACGCCGGTGCCGATGGTCAGGGTGACCATGTCGCTGTAGACCTGGCCCGCACCGAAGCAGAATTCGGCCCAGCCGGCCGCGTTCGCGTCGTTCTCGATCAGGATCGGGAGGTTGAGCCGCTCCTCGAGGGTCGCCCGGAGGGGTTCGTTGCGCCAGTTGATGTTGGGGGCGTAGTACACCGTGGACTGCGCGGAGTCGATGAAGCCGGCCGCTGCGACGCCCGCCGCGATGATGTCCTCCCCGACGGCGAGCTTCTGGATCATCTCGACGACGGCGTCTTCGATCGCCCGCGGGTCCCCTGCCGTTGTGGGCGTCCGCTCGGAACGGAGAATGGTGCCGAACTCGTCGACGAGGGCTCCAGCAATCTTCGTGCCGCCGATGTCGATTCCAATGGCGTGCACAGCCGGCCTCTTTCGTCGATAGTCTCGGGCATCCGCCCAGCTCAGCAGACATTTATGCTGAGGCGTCCCTCTAGAGTGTACTGAGCCGCGGCGCTGCGAGTCGAAACGACTGCTCCGCATGTCGCCCGGCTAGAGTGTGCACATCCGCCCGGTACCAGAGGAGTTGCCGTGAAACAGTTCGATATGCCCGCAGTCGTCCCAGCCGATCCCAGGGCGAACATCACCGACCTCCTCGTGGACCGCCTCGCAGCGACGCCGGATTCCGTGCTTTTCTCGGTTCCACGCGGCGCGGGCTGGGCCCCCGTGACCACGTCCGAATTCCACCGGCAGGTCGTCGGACTCGCCAAGGGGCTCGTCGCCGCAGGCATCGAGCCCGGCGACAAGATCGGCCTGATGTGCAAGACCCGGTACGAGTGGACCCTGATCGACTTCGCGACCTGGTTCGCCGGCGCAGTGCTGGTCCCGGTCTACGAGACCAGCTCGCCGACCCAGCTGCAGTGGATCCTCGGCGATTCCGGCGCCGTCGCCGTGATCCTCGAGACCGCGGACCACTTCGCCAAGTTCGACGAGGTGCACCCCGACCTCCCGGACATCGACACCGTCTGGCAGATCGACCTCGGCGACCTCGCGAAGATCGTCGCGGGAGGCGTGAACGTTCCGGATGCCGAGATCGAGCGCCGCCGCCGCCTCGCGACGGGCGCCGACATCGCGACCCTGATCTACACCGCAGGCACGACCGGCCGTCCGAAGGGCTGCGTGCTCACGCACTCGAATTTCGTCGAGACCTCCCGGAACGCGGGAGTCGCCCTGAGGGACGTCCTCACCCACGAGGACGGCGCATCCACGCTGCTCTTCATCACGACCGCGCATGTCTTCGCCCGGTTCATCGCCGTGCTCTGCGTGCACGGGAACGTGCGGGTCGGCCACCAGCCGGACACACGGCAGCTGCTGCCCGCACTGGCGACGTTCAAGCCGACCTTCCTGCTTGCGGTGCCGCGCGTCTTCGAGAAGGTCTACAACTCGGCCGAGCAAAAGGCAGAGGCCGCCGGCCGGGGCAAGATCTTCGAGTCCGCCGCGCACCTGGCCGTCAAGCACTCCAAGGCCCTCGCCGAGGGCACGCCGGTGAGCCTCTCGATGAAGATCCGGTTCGCCATCTTCGACCGGCTCGTCTACAGCAAGCTCCGCGCGGCCATGGGCGGAAAGGTGCGGTATGCCGTCTCCGGCTCCGCACCGCTCGGCGAGTTCCTCGGCCACTTCTACCACAGCCTCGGCATCAAGATCCTCGAGGGCTACGGCCTCACGGAGACCACGGCCCCTGCGACGGTCGGCCGCACCGAGCAGTTCAAGGTCGGCACCGTGGGCCCGCCCATTCCCGGCGTCTCCATCCGCATCCTGGACGACGGCGAGATCGCGGTGAAGGGTGTCAACGTCTTCAAGGAGTACTGGCACAACCCGGAGGCGACCCAGGCCGCCTTCGAGGACGGCTGGTTCCGTACCGGCGACATCGGTGACTTCGACGCGGACGGCTTCCTCACCATCACCGCCCGCAAGAAGGAGATCATCGTGACGGCCGGCGGCAAGAACGTCGCCCCCGCCGCACTCGAGGACCCGATCCGCTCCAACCCCCTCGTCGGCCAGGTCATCGTCGTCGGAGACCGCAAACCGTTCATCGCTGCGCTCGTCACCCTCGACCCCGACATGCTCGCGGTCTGGCTGCACAACAACGGCGAGGATGCCTCGATGTCGCTTGCCCAGGCGGCCGTCAACCCCGCGGTGCTCGCCGAGGTGCAGCGCGCCATCGACCACGCCAACGCCCACGTGTCCCGGGCGGAGTCGATCCGTAAATTCGTGATCCTCACCGTCGAGCTCACCGAGGGCAGCGGCTATCTCACGCCGAAGCTCAGCATCAAGCGCGATGTGATCATGCGGGACTTCGCCGCGACCATCCAGGGCATGTACCAGGGCGTTCCCGTCGTCACCGAGCAGAACCCGGTCGTGCGCTGACCCCTCTGCTGCCCCTGACGAATTCGACGGAGATTTTCATAGGAAAGCGCTTAAGAAGCGTTTTCCAGGCGGTGAAAGCCCAAAAACTCCGTCGAATTGGTTCAGCGTCGCTGGCGGGTCAGAACCAGTCCGACTCGCGGATCTCCTTCATGGCCGCCCGGCGGTTCTCCTTGTCGAGCTTGTCGATGTAGAGGAAACCGTCGAGGTGGTCGGTCTCGTGCTGCAGCGCCTGGGCCATCAGCCCGGAGCCTGCGAGCTCGACCGGCTCGCCGGCGAGGTCGATTCCGGTGACCCTCGCGAACGGGTAGCGCCTGGTGGGGTACCACAGACCCGGAACGGACAGGCAGCCCTCTTCGACGAGGGCGGGTTCCCCGGAGACCTCGACGACCACGGGGTTCAGGATGTACCCGATCACACCGTCGACGTTGTAGCTGAAGGCGCGCAGGCCCACGCCGATCTGGGCCGCAGCGACGCCCGCGCGGCCCGGCAGGCGCACGCTGTCGAGGAGATCGACGACGAGCCGGGTGACCCGGTCGTCGATGGACTCGATCGGCGCGGAAACGGTCTTCAGCACGGGATCTCCGAAGAGACGGATCTGGCGCTCAGGCACAGGAAAACTCCAAGTCAGTTGGTGCGGGCAGGACGGTGGATCGGGTGCGTTTCACACGCCGCGGTGCGCGGGAAGGCCCTCGACCACGAGAGCGGCGAGGGTGCGGGCGGCCAGCCGGGTGATCGGCTTGAGGTCCTCCCAGGAGATCACGCTCCCCGCCGCCAGCTGCGGGTCATAGGGGATGCGCACGATCTCGCGGACCCTCGACCGGAAGTGCGACTCGATCTCCTCGAGTTTCACGAGGTTGGTGCCCTGGGTGGCGGTGTTGAGCGCGACGATCGAATTGCGGACGAGGTCGCCGTAGCCGTTGGCGTCGAGCCAGGTGAGCGTCTCAGAGGCGAGGCGGGCTTCGTCGACGCTTCCTCCGGAGACGATCACGATCGAGTCCGCACGCTGCAGGGTCGCACGCATCACCGAGTGCACGATCCCGGTGCCGCAATCGGTGAGCATGATCGAGTAGTACCGGGCCGCGAGGTCGGCGACGACGTTGTAGTCGTCCTCATCGAAAGCCTCGGACAGGAGCGGGTCGGTGTCGGAGGCGAGGATGTCGAGCCTGGTCGCGTCCCGGGAGACGAGCGAGGAGAAGTCGGTGAAGCCGCCGATGGACGCGGCCTTCGTGACGACGTCCCGCACGGTCGACCTGGTCTGCTTGCTGACCCGTTCGGAGAGGGTGCCGCGGTCGGGGTTGGCATCGACGGCGATGATGCGGTCCTCGCGTGCGTCGGCGAGGGCCATGCCGAGCAGCGCAGTGACGGTGGTCTTGCCGACACCGCCCTTGCGGGTCAGGATCGGCACGAACCGGGTGCCGCCGTCGAACTCCTTGCGGATCAGGCCGTCCATGTGCTTGTGGGCGCGGACCTTCGCCGAGTCGCCGAGGTTCACGAGGTGCAGCGTCGCGGCGTAGACGAAGGCGTTCCAGCCGCCGTGCGGCGGCGGCTGGGTGCGGCGGTTGACCGCGAGCAGGCGTTCCGAGGTGAGCATGGCCGCCGATTCGGGCACGACGGCGCCGTCCGGGCGCAGACGCTCCCTGCGGGACTGCGCTGCGGCATCCGCCTGCCCGGGCTGCGACGGGCCGGACAGTGACTGCACGGCCCCCGCTGCGGTCGCACCGAGGCGGTCAGCCCGGTCGGCGCCGTCGTTCCGGTCGGCGCGGTTGTTCCGGGCGGCCCTGTCACCGGCGGCGACCCGGATGCCCGGCCCGGTGTTGATCTCGATGGTGTGCGTCGCGGGGCGGGCGGTATCGCTTACGCCGGCGAGGCCGCCACTCCCGATCGCCGCAGGCGTGGGGTTCGCGGCCGCGAGCCCTGCCGGGAGTGCCGCGGCAAGATTGTCGATCGTGTGCGGCGGCAGCTCGCTGTTGTACTCGTCACCGGGCTGCGCGTCTCCGCCGCCCGTCGAAGAGATTCCGGTGTCCGTGCGCTTTTCCGGCACCACAGTCCGTCCCTTCGTTGTGAAAAATCGGCCCGGCCTGGGCCCCCGGCCGGCCGGCGCCACCGTGGGCGCCGACCGATCGACCTTCAGCCTAGCGCGGGCGCACAACCACGAGCAGGTCGCCTGCGTCCACCTGCTGCGTCTTGGGGATCGCCACCCGCTCGACGATGCCGGCGATCGGGGAGGTGATCGCGGCCTCCATCTTCATGGCTTCGATGGATGCGACACTCTGGCCGGCCTCAACGGTCGCGCCTTCCTCGACCTGCAGGGTGACCACCCCGGAGAAGGGAGCCGCGACCTGGCCCGGACGGTTCGCATCCGCCTTCTCGGCGGCCTTGGTGCTCACGGTGATGCCGCGGTCCCGCACGAACACGGGGCGCAGCTGGCCGTTGAGCGTGGTCATGACGGTGCGCAGGCCCTTGTCGTCCGCCTCGCCGATCGCCTCGAGTCCGACGTAGAGGCGAACGCCCTTGTCGATCTCGACCGAGTGCTCGATGCCCTGCTGCAGCCCGTTGAGATAGTCGACGGTGTCGACGACGGAGAGGTCGCCGAACAACTCCCGGATCTGCTCGAACTGGCGGGTCGGGCCGGGGAAGAGCAGCTGGTTGAGCATCGAGCGACGGGTCAGGCTGTCGCCGTCGAGCGCCTCGCGCTCCGGAGCGGTCAGCTCGGTGACGCCGATGTGGATGCTGCGACCGGCGAGGACCTTGCTGCGGAAGGGCTCCGGCCAGCCGCCGGGCAGGTCGCCCAGTTCGCCGGCCATGAAGCCGATCACCGAGTCCGGCACGTCGTAGTTGCCCGGGTTCGCGGCGAAGTCCTCCGGGTCGGCGCGGACGGCGGCGAGGTAGAGGGCGAGGTCGCCGACGACCTTCGACGACGGGGTGACCTTCGGTACCCGGCCGAGGATCTGGTTCGCGGCGGCGTACATGTCCTCGATGAGCTCGAAGTCGTCGGCAAGGCCGAGGGCGACGGCCTGAGTGCGGAGGTTGGAGAGCTGGCCTCCGGGGATCTCGTGGCTGTAGACCCGCCCGGTCGGGGCGCGGAGGCCCGATTCGAAGGGGTGGTAGACGCGGCGCACGTCTTCCCAGTACGGTTCGAGGTCGCAGACGGCCTTGAGCGAGATGCCGGTGTCGCGTTCGGTGTGCGCGAGCGCGGCGACGAGCGACGACGCAGAGGGCTGGCTCGTGGTGCCGGCCATCGGTGCGCTCGCGACGTCGACGGCGTCGGCCCCGGCCCGCGCGGCGGCGAGCAGGGTCGCGAGCTGGCCGCCGGGAGTGTCGTGGGTGTGGACGTGCACGGGGAGCGCGAAGCGCTCGCGGAGCGCGCCGACGAGCTTCTCGGCGGCGGCGGGGCGAAGCAGCCCGGCCATGTCCTTGATCGCGATGATGTGCGCGCCGGTGTCGACGATCTGCTCCGCGAGGCGCAGGTAGTAGTCGAGCGTGTACAGGTCTTCAGCGGGGTCGAGCAGGTCGCCCGTGTAGCAGAGTGCCACCTCGGCGATGCTCGTTCCGGTGCCGAGGACGGCGTCGATCGCCGGGCGCATCTGCGAGACGTCGTTGAGGGCGTCGAAGATGCGGAAGATGTCGACGCCCGTGTCGGAGGCCTCACGCACGAAGGCGTCGGTGACCTCGGTCGGGTACGGCGTGTAGCCGACCGTGTTACGGCCGCGGAGCAGCATCTGAACGTTGATGTTGGGGAGCGCGGCCCGCAGGGCGGCGAGCCGTTCCCACGGATCCTCACCGAGGAAGCGGAGCGCGACGTCGTAGGTCGCGCCTCCCCAGGCCTCGATCGAGAGGAGCTCCGGCGTCATCCGGGCGACATAGGGCGCCACGGCGACGAGGTCCCTCGTGCGGACCCGGGTTGCCAGGAGGGACTGGTGGGCGTCGCGGAACGTGGTGTCCGTCACGGCGAGTGCGGTCTGGGCGCGGAGTTCCGCAGCGAAACCTGCCGGGCCGAGCAACTGCAGCCGCTGGCGGGAGCCTGCAGGGGCCGGGATGCTGAGGTCGAGCTTCG
This sequence comes from Cryobacterium sp. 10I5, assembly GCF_035019865.1. Lineage (NCBI taxonomy): Bacteria > Bacillati > Actinomycetota > Actinomycetes > Micrococcales > Microbacteriaceae > Cryobacterium > Cryobacterium sp. 10I5. The sequence goes on along the minus strand of NZ_JASJVI010000041.1, from coordinate 20,355 downwards.
GCAGCTTCTCCGCCGGGTTCAGCAGCGTGATCGGGACCCCGTTGGGCTTGTTGACGGTGACGTCCGCGAGCCAGTTCAGGATCTTGGTTCCGCGGTCCTTCGACACGCGGGCGCGGAGCAGCTCCGGCCGCTCGTCGATGAAGGAGGTGCTGAGGTCCCCGGCCGCGAAGCCCGGGTCTTCGAGGACGGCCTGCAGGAAGGCGACGTTCGTGGAGACGCCGCGGATGCGGAACTCGGCAAGCGCCCGCTTGGAGCGCGTGACGGCCGCGGTGAAGTCGCGACCGCGGCAGGTGAGCTTCGCGAGCATCGAGTCGAAGTGCGGGCTGATCTGCGCGCCGGGGTTGATGGTTCCACCGTCGAGGCGGATGCCTGCCCCACCGGGTGAGCGGTACGTCGTGATCTTCCCGGTGTCCGGCCGGAAGCCCATCGTGGGGTCTTCCGTGGTGATGCGGCACTGGAGTGCCGCGCCGCGCAGGTGGATCTGGTCCTGCAGCAACCCGAGTTCCGCGAGGGTCTCCCCCGCGGCGATGCGGATCTGGGCGACGACGAGGTCGACGTCCGTGACCTCTTCCGTCACGGTGTGCTCGACCTGGATCCGCGGGTTCATCTCGATGAAGACGTGCTGGCCGGCACGCTCCCCCACGGTGTCGAGCAGGAACTCGACGGTGCCCGCGTTGACGTAGCCGATGGAGCGGGCGAACGCGACGGCGTCCGCATAGAGACGGGTACGGATCTCATCGCTGAGGTTCGGGGCCGGCGCGATCTCGATGACCTTCTGGTGGCGGCGCTGCACGGAGCAGTCCCGTTCGAAGAGGTGCACGGTTTCGCCGGTCGAGTCAGCAAGGATCTGCACCTCGATGTGCCGGGGACGGAGCACGGCCTGCTCGAGGAACATCGTCGAGTCGCCGAATGCGCTGTTGGCCTCGCGCATGGCCTCCTCGAGGGAGCCACGCAGGTCCTCCATGCTCGCGACGCGGCGCATGCCACGGCCGCCGCCGCCGGCGACGGCCTTGGCGAAGATCGGGAAGCCGATATCGGCGGCCGCGGCCATGAGCTCGTCGAGGTCCTTCGAGGGCGCGCTCGACTTGAGCACAGGCACGCCCGCGGCGATCGCGTGCTCCTTGGCGGTGACCTTGTTTCCGGCCATTTCGAGCACGTGCTCGCCGGGGCCGATGAAGGTGATGCCGGCCTCGCGGGCGGCGAGTGCGAGCTCGGGGTTCTCGGAAAGGAAGCCGTAGCCGGGGTAAATGGCGTCGGCGCCGCTCTCGACGGCCACCCGGATGATCTCGCTCACGGTCAGGTATGCCCTGACCGGGTGCCCGGGTTCGCCGATCTGGTACGCCTCGTCTGCCTTCAGGCGATGCAGCGAATTCCGGTCTTCGAACGGATAGACGGCGACGGTTTTCGCGCCGAGTTCATACGCTGCACGAAACGCGCGAATCGCGATTTCTCCGCGGTTGGCAACAAGAATCTTCGTGAACATACAGACCTTTCAGGAGGCGACGGGCACACAGCTGGCGGTTAGGTTCTCTAAGACTAGTGAAGGTAACGTATCTACTTGTGCACGTACTAAGCGTTAGCTCCCTCAAGGGAGGAGTAGGCAAGACCACAGTGACCCTGGGTCTGGCGTCTGCTGCCTTCGCCCGCGGCGTACGGACCCTGGTCGTCGATATCGACCCGCAATCGGATGTCTCGACCGGCATGGACATCGAGGTCGCCGGCCACCTGAACATCGCCGACGTGCTCGCCTCCCCCAAAGAAAAGATCGTTCGCGCCGCCATCGTGCCGAGCGGCTGGACCCGTGGCCAGCAGGGCACGATCGACGTCATGATCGGCAGCCCGTCCGCCATCAACTTCGACGGGCCGCACCCGAGCATCCGCGACATCTGGAAGCTCGAGGAAGCCCTGTCCACGGTCGAGAAAGACTACGACCTGGTGCTGATCGACTGCGCACCCTCCCTCAACGCCCTGACCCGCACGGCGTGGGCGGCGAGCGACCGCGTCGCCGTCGTCACCGAGCCCGGCCTGTTCTCGGTCGCCGCCGCCGACCGCGCCCTGCGCGCGATCGAGGAGATCCGCCGCGGACTCAGCCCCCGCCTCCAGCCGCTCGGCATCATCGTGAACCGTGCCAGGATCGCCTCCCTCGAGCACCAGTTCCGGATCAAGGAACTGCGCGACATGTTCGGCCCGCTCGTACTCAGCCCCCAGCTGCCGGAGCGCACGTCCCTCCAGCAGGCGCAGGGCGCCGCGAAGCCGCTGCACACCTGGCCGGGCGACAGCGCGCAGGAGATGGCGCGTTACTTCGACCAGCTGCTCGACCGCATCCTGCGCACCGCGCGCATCGGCGAGTACGCCGAGCAGCGCTGACCGCTCCCCCAGTCGGGGGCGCATGCTCGCGCTCGATTGCGGTCAAACACCTTCCCAGGCGGGATGACGGTGTCTTGTCCGCAACTCGCTCGCGGGCGACGCGAGAAGGCGGATGCCCTTCCGGCGGGCCAGTCCTGCCGGCAAGCCAGTCGTGCTGGCGCGCCGGTCCTGCTGGAGGGTTAGGAGACCTTGCGGGACAGCCGGCGGAGGGCGAGTTCGTCTGACGGGTCTGAAGGCTGCGAGTCGAGCTCGACGAGGGTGGTCTCGACCTCGCGCAGGACCTTGCCCACGGCGATTCCGAAGACGCCCTGGCCGCGGCTGACGAGATCGATGACCTCGTCGTTGGAGGTGCAGAGATAGACGCTCGCGCCGTCGCTCATGAGCGTCGTCTGGGCGAGGTCGCTGACCCCGGACTCGCGGAGCTGATTGACGGCCGTGCGGATCTGCTGGAGCGAGATGCCGGTGTCGAGGAGGCGCTTGACGAGCTTGAGGACGAGGATGTCGCGAAAGCCGTAGAGCCGCTGGGTGCCGGATCCGGTCGCACCGCGCACCGTGGGCTCGACCAGTTCGGTGCGGGCCCAGTAGTCGAGCTGGCGGTAGGTGATTCCTGCGGCACGGGCGGCGACGGCGCCACGGTACCCGGAATTCTCGTCGAGGTCCGGCATGCCGTCGGTGAACAGGAGTCCGTCACCGTAGCGCGAGGCGTCGTCACGCTTGCTGAGCTCGCTCATACGATCGCCTCTCGGAATGGGTGCGGCGCGAACCGCATGTGCAACGCTACCGAGGTACTGGACCCAGGCCCGGACATCCGACCGAACACCTCGGCGTGTCGTGCGACTGGTGTCGGTGGGGTTCGTCCGGGTTGGATTCGGTCCGGCGGCGCTTCTGGCAGTCTACGACTAACTGGTGAGTCGGCCGAGCGCAGATCGGATCAGGCTGCCCCGGATGACCTCGAAATTGCCGGCGATCTCGACGGCCATTTCGGCGGCCTTCGCCCGGCTCGACGCGTCCCTGCGCCGGGACAGCGGCACGAGGGCACTCTCGATCAGCCCCAGTTCGCGCTCTGCCGCACCGCGGAAGCCGCGCAGGTGCCTCGGTTCGATCCCGCTGTGCTGAAGGTCGACAAGGGCGCGCAGGACTCCGAGCGCGTCGTCGCCGTAGACATCCGCCGGAAGGATGATCGATGCGGAGACCGCGTCGTGCAGCAGGGCGGCGGATGCCCCGGCCTCGCGGATGAGTTCGTCCCGGCTGAGGCGTCGCTCGGTCGACAGCATCGACGGACCCGGTGTCACTCCGCCGGGCAACGTCGGCGAATTGCCGGCGTCGAGGTCGTCGAGGTAACCGCGGATGACTTTGAGCGGAAGGTACAGGTCGCGTTGCATCGACAGGATCAGGCGGAGCCGGTCGAGGTCGCTCGCGCAGAACTTGCGGTAGCCGGATTCGGTGCGCGCGGGAGAGACGAGCCGCTGCTCCTCGAGGAAGCGCAGCTTCGACGGGGTGAGGTCGGGGAAATCCGGGGTCAGGCGAGCGAGCACCTGTCCGATGCTGAGCAGCGACGTCGCACCCGGCTGCCTTGCCTGGGCGGAGGACGCAGCCACTACTCGCTCGCCTGTGGCGCCAGGTCGAGTCGCGAGGCGTAGAACGTGAGCCGGAACTTCCCGACCTGGACTTCATCCCTGTCGTGGAGCGCTGCGGTTTCGATGCGCACTCCCTCGAAATAGGTGCCGTTCAGGGAGACGAGGTCCTTGACCTCGAACGAGGTTCCGTGGCGGAGGAACTCGGCATGGCGGCGGGACACGGTCACGTCGTCGAGGAAGATGTCCGCGTGCGGGTGCCGACCGACGGTCGTCACATCCGCGTCGAGCAGAAAGCGCGCTCCCGAGTTGGGACCGCGACGAACGACGAGAAGAGCAGACCCGGAGGGGAGGGCCGAAATGGCTTCCTGTTCCTCGGCCGTCACGTCATTGTCGACGGCGGCGAGCTGGGCCGCGAAGCCCTGGCTGAACGTCATCGTCGTGTCGGTGCCGGAATATTCTTCGGGCGCGGCCTTACGCTGGCTCTCATCTGGCTTTTTGGAATCAATCACCGGTACACCTCCTACCTTTCAATCGTATCCGATCGAATGGGCGCTATGACCCGCGGAAGCCGAATCACCCGGGCAGTCTGGACGGCGTAGACGATTCCGGCCCACCAATACAGGAATGCGCCCCAGATTCCGAAGGCCCAGCCGATCGGAAGGGACCACCAGCCGAGCATCGGGAACGCCTGGCCGAGCATGACGAGCGGCAGGGCATAGAAGAGGCAGAAGGTCGCGGCCTTGCCGAGCAGGTTGACCGGGAGCGGACCGTAGCCGTGGTTCGCGAGGACGATCCCGAGGCCGAGCAGGAACACGTCCCTGCCGATCACGATGAGGACGATCCACCAGGGCACGAGGTCACGCCAGGCCAGGCCGAGGAGGGCCGCGAAAATGTAGAGCCGGTCGGCCGCGGGGTCGAGCAGCTGGCCGAGCCGGGTGATCTGGTTGAAGCGCCGCGCGATCACGCCGTCGAGGTAGTCGGTGAGGCTCGCGACGAGGAGCACGAGGAGGGCCCAGGCATCGGCGCCGCGAACGAGGAGCACGAGGAAGACCGGGACGAGGGCGAGCCGGAGGGCGCTCAGCAGGTTGGGCAGGGTCAGAACCCTGGAACTGATGATGGGTACTTCCGCCCCTGCCATTGTGCGAGTCTATCGATGCGGCAGCGCTCTACGGAATGCGCCGTTTCGCAGGTCGCGCCGTGTCCTCGCCCTCCGCCGCGGTACCGCCCTTCCCCCCACCCCTGCTGCGTTCGACGCTGCGCCGGAGCGCCTCCATCAGGTCGAGGACCTCACCGCCGGCCGACTCCTCTTCTGCGCCGTCCCCTGCCTCCCCCGCCTCGGCCGCCTCGACCGTCTCGCCGGCCGCGAGCTTGGCTTCGATGAGTTCCCTGAGCTGGTCCTGGTAGTCGTCGCGGTAGTCCTGGGGGGTGAAGTCGGAGGAGAAGGACTCGACGAGTGCCGCCGAGAGTTCGAGCTCCTGCCGGGAGATCTTCGTCGATTCGGCGAGGGCGGGGAAGTCCGCCTCCCGCACCTCGTCGCTCCAGAGCAGGGCCTGCAGGAGCAGCACGTCACCGCGGACCCGGAGCGCACCGAGCCGGGTCTTCTGGCGGAGTGCGAACCGCACGATCGCGGTGCGGTCGCTCGCCTCGAGCGCCCGCCGCAGCAGGACGTACGCCTTGGGCGATGCGCCGTCCGGCTCGAGGAAGTAGCTCTTCTCGAAGAGCATCGGGTCGAGCTGCTCGCTCGGGACGAACTCGACGACGTCGATCTCCCTGCTCTTCTCCGCCGGGAGCCTGCGGAGCTCCTCCTCGGTGAGCACGACCGTGTTCTCGCCGTCGTCGTACGCCTTGTCGATATGGGCGTAGTCAACGACCCGGCCGCAGCGGGAGCACCGCCGCTGGTATCGGATGCGTCCGCCGTCGGCGTCATGGACCTGGTGCAACGGGGTGTCGTGGTCTTCCGTGGCGCTGTAGACCTTGACGGGCACGTTGACGAGGCCGAAGGTGATGGAGCCTTTCCAGATCGATCGCATGGGAAACAGTAGACACCGCATCCGTTCGGCGTACTAGCCGGAACCGGGGCTCGCGGGCATGCTGGTGGCACGCAGGCGGAACAATGGCGGGAGAATCGGCCCGGGAGGGAAGCCAGATGGACGAGACGACGAGCCAGGTCGTGTCCGTGGACGGTCACCGGATCACGCTCACGCACCTCGACAAAGTGCTGTATCCGGAGACCGGCACCACGAAGGCGGATGTCCTCGGGTACTACGCCGCGATCGCCGAGGTGCTCGTGCCGCACGCTGCGAACCGGGCGGCGACGCGGAAACGCTGGGTGCACGGGGTCGGAACGCCGGAGAAGCCGGAGAAGATGTTCTTCCAGAAGAACCTCGAGGAGTCCGCGCCGGGCTGGGTGCAGCGCCACTCGATCGAGCACACCGACCACACGAACGTGTACCCGCTCGTGAACGACGTCGCGACCCTGACCTGGCTCGGGCAGATGTCGGCGCTCGAGCTCCACGTTCCGCAATGGCAGTTCGGGAGGGACGGCAGCCGGCGCAACCCGGACCGGCTCGTGCTCGACCTCGACCCCGGCGAGGGCGTCACCCTCCCGGAGTGCGCGGACGTGGCCAGGCTCGCCCGCGCCATCCTGCGCGACATGGGACTCGACCCCTTTCCGGTCACGAGCGGCAGCAAGGGGATCCATCTCTATGCCGCGCTCGACCTGACCCACACCTCCGACGAGATCTCCCAGGTCGCGCACGAGCTGGCCAGGGCGCTCGAAGCCGACCACCCCGACCTCGTCGTGAGCGACATGAAGAAGTCGATCCGGGGCGGCAAGGTGCTCGTGGACTGGAGCCAGAACAACGCGGCGAAGACCACGATCACGCCCTATTCCCTGCGGGGAACGTTCCGCCCGATGGTCGCGATGCCGCGCACCTGGCGGGAGCTCGCCGAGCCCGGCCTCGCCCAGCTCGACTACCGGCAGGCGCTGAGCCGGGTCGAGCACGGCGGCGATCCGCTCGCTGCCCTGCTCGGCGCGCACGACTCCGGCCGTCGCGACTCGGGCGGATCAGGAGCCGGGCCGGAAGCCGGACCGGGCGACCCGGAACCGGGAGCGGGCGCGGGAGCGCCCGCCGGGGACCCCGCACGCGGGGACCGGCTCGCGGCCTACCGCAGCAAACGCACGGCAGGGCGCACCCCGGAGCCGGTGCCGGGGCCCGGCGCGGGCGTCGGGAATTCCGCGGCCGCGGGACCGGGCGCCACGGCCGCCGGCGGGCACAGCTTCGTGATCCAGGAACACCACGCCCGGAACCTGCACTACGACTTCCGCCTCGAGCACGAGGGCGTCCTGGCCTCGTGGGCGCTCCCCCGCGGCGTGCCGACCGATCCGGCGAAGAACCGCCTCGCCGTGCGCACCGAAGATCATCCCCTGGAGTACGGCGCCTTCGAGGGTGTGATCCCGGCCGGCGAGTACGGCGCAGGCACCGTGTCGATCTGGGACAGCGGCACCTATGACCTCGAGAAGTGGCGGGACGACGAGGTCATCGCGACGCTCCACGGCGAGCCGGGCGGCGGCCTCGACGGCGCCCGCCGGTTCGCGCTCATCCGCACGAACGCCCGGGACCAGGGCGCACACGACCGGTCGGCCCAGAACTGGCTCATCCACCTGATGAAGCCGAAGGCCGGATCCCGGCCGGCGCAGGAGCGGACCGCGGCAGCACGGACCTCCGCAGCACAGTCCGCTGCGGCACAGTCCGCCGCGGCACAGTCCGTCGCGGCGCAGACCGCGGGGTCGGAGTCGACCCGGACGACGGCAACCGGACCGGGAGCGACGGACGGGGAGGGCGGGCCCGGAGTCGGCGCGTCCCCGACCGCGACCCCCGCCGATCCCGGAGTGCGACCGGATGCGAGCCCGATCGGCCGGTACTCGCCGATGCTCGCGACGGCCGGATCGGCCGCGGACCTCGTCACGGACATCCGCTGGGCGTTCGAACCGAAGTGGGACGGGATCCGGGCACTCGCCTACCTCTCCACGGCCGGCACCGAACGACCGGTGCGCCTGTTCACCCGCGCGGGCAACGACGTGACGGAGGCATACCCCGAGCTGCTCGCGGCGCTTCCGGACGCGGTCGACGCGGCCAGTGCGGTGCTCGACGGCGAGATCGTCGCCCTCGACAGGTCCGGGAGGCCGAACTTCGGCCTGCTGCAGAGCCGGATGCACCTGACCCGGCGCACAGTGGCCGCGGCCGCCGCCGCGACCCCGGTGCAGTACCTCGTCTTCGACGTGCTCGAGCACGAGGGCAGCGACCTGAACCGCACCCCGTATTCCGTTCGGCGGACCATCCTCGAATCGCTCGTCTCGGGCGATGGCCCGGTGCAGCTCTCGCCGGACCTGCCCGGTGACGCGCAGGACGCGCTGCGGGTGAGCCGCGAACTCGGGCTCGAGGGCATCGTCGCGAAGGACGCCGACGCCGGCTACGACGGCGGAAGGCGCTCCCGGTCGTGGATCAAGGTCAAGCATCACCGGGCGCAGGAGGTCGTGATCGGCGGCTGGCGCACCGGGAACGGGAACCGGGCCAGGTCGCTCGGCTCCCTGCTGCTCGGGATCCCCTCTGAGACGGGCCTCGACTATATCGGGAGGGTCGGCACGGGCTTCCGCGACCGCGACCTGGCCGCCCTGCGGTCCCGTCTGGACACGCTGGCCCAGGCGGAGAATCCGTTCACGGCCGTTCCCGCGGCGGACGTTCGGGACGCGCACTGGGTGCGGCCCGTTCTCGTGGGCGAGGTCGACTACCTCGAGTGGACCTCGGACGGCCGGTTGCGGCATCCGTCGTGGCGGGGCTGGCGGCCGGACAAGGCGCCGGACGAGGTCGTGCGCGAGGACTGAGTGTCCGGCTACCGCGCCGGCTTCGCCGGCCGCGGGGGCTTCGGTACGCGTGGCGGCCTGGAGAAGGCCTCGCGCATGTGATCGGAAGAGAGGTAGTCGCCGACGCCGATCATGATGAGGCTGAACAGGATCTGCTCGCTGACCATCCACAACGGATACAGGCCGGGGATCGCGGCGAGGACGAGGGTGATCACCGGGAAGATCTTGCTGAACAGCCGGAGCCGCAGGTAGGCCCAGTAGAAGCCCTTCTGCGCCCGCCAGGCGAAGTAGAGGAGGGTGAGCGTCATCGCGAGCACGACGAAGGTGCGCATCCAGACCGAGGACGGAATCTCGGCGCCGCCGAGGAACAGCACGACCGCGACGACGACCGCGGCACCGCCGAGGACCAGTTCCGCGGCGAGGAGCCACAGGATCGCGACGAAGGTGCGCCGGGTCCTGGGGTGCCTGCGCATCTCGGGCGCGATGGTGTATTCCACAGATCGCCCACCGGCGACCCGGTCGATCCTGAGGAACAACGGTTCCAGTTTCATGATTCCTCCGGGTGTCAACGGTAGCGGGTCGCACGCGGCGCGGTGCTTGCAATCGGTCGCCGGTGCCGGAGAGCAGCACCGGGCGTACGCTTCGGACATGGACCCGTTCATCGAGTGCCTCTGGATCATGTTCGTCTCCTGCGTTGTCGCCGGGGCGCTCTCCCTCGTCACCGGGGACATCTCCTGGGTCGACCCGCAGGCTGTCCTCCGGTCGGAACACCACCCCGTACGGAGGGTGCGGTGATGGGCACGCAGGCAGACCGCCTGCGCGCGATGTACGCCGGCGGACACGGGAACGCCACGGCGAAACGCTTTGCCCGGTGGTGGAACCGGGCGTTGCGCCTCGGGTTGCTGCCGCCGCGCTGGGTCTCCCTCGAGGTCGTCGGGCGACGCAGCGGACAGATGACCCGGTTCCCGATCGGGATGGCCGACGTGGCCGGCCAGTGGTACCTCGTCTCAATGCTCGGCGAGTGCAACTGGGTTCGGAACGTGCGCGCGGCCGGCGGCCGCGCGACGCTCCGCCGGCGCACGGCGCGCCCGGTCTGGCTCGTCGAGGTGCCGGCCGCGGAACGCGCGCCGATCCTGAAACGCTTCGTGGAGAAGGCCCCCGGCGGGCGCCCGCACATCCCCGTTGACCGGCACGAACCCGTTGCGGCCTTCGAGACGATCGCCGCGGACCACCCCGTCTTCCGGGTGCTTCCCGCCGTCTGACGCACACGGGTCAGGGCACACGGGTCGGGGCGAACGGGTCAGGGCGAACGGGTCAGGCGCGCGACTCCGGCGAGCGTGCGTCCGCGGCGGGGCCGCCGGCATCCGCCCCGTCGAGGCGGGCGCGCAGGGCCGGCCAGCTCTGGGCGAACCCGGGGTGCAGAGGCAGCTCCTCGATGAGCTCGGTCGGCACCCACCGGAGTGCGATGCTCTCCCGGTCGCTGATCACGGGCTCGAAGGGTGCGAGGGCGCGCACGACGACCGTCGTGTAGGACCAGAAGCCGAGGTCGAGCACCGAGCTGAACTGCAGGCTGACGAGTTCTGCGGGTACGCCGGCCTCCTCATTCGCCTCGCGGAGCGCGGCTTCGAGGGCGGTCTCGTGCTCGTGGCGGGCACCGCCGGGGAGTCCCCAGGTGTCGCCGTTGTGGCTCCACGCCGCGCGGTGCTGCATGAGCACCCCGAGTTCGGCGTGGTGCACGAGCAGCCCGGCCGCTCCGAATCGTCCCCAGAACCTGCGACCGTCCGGCGCGAAGACCCACTCGTCACCGTTTCCCGTCATGCACCCAGCATGCTGCATCGGGCCGGGAATCGCCCTACAGCGTCCGAATGTCGCACAGTCCGGACTGCACTGCTCTCTCGAGCGGCCTGCCGAGGGCCAGAGGGCCAGAGACTCAGAGGCTCAGAGGCTCAGAGGGCGACGATGGTGTGCAGCGGGGTGGTGCCGAGGCGGTCGCGGCCGAGGAGCTCGGTGAGCTCGAGCACGACGCCGACGCCGGTCAGCCGGTAGCCGGCCCGCCGGACGAGCCGGGAGGTCGCCGCGATCGTTCCGCCGGTCGCGAGCACATCGTCGAGGACGAGCACCCGGGAGCCCTCCGGCAGCTGGCCGATCTCGAGCTCGAGGCAGGCCGAACCGTACTCGAGGTCGTAGTTCTCCGAGATGACGGAGCCGGGCAGCTTGCCGCCCTTGCGCACGGCGAGCACGGATGCCCCTGCCGCGTATCCGACGGCCGCCGCGAGCAGGAAACCCCGCGCTTCGATGCCCGCGACCGCGTCGAACTGCCCGTGGAACCGCTCGGCGAGTTCGTCGATGAGCGCCCGGAAGGCCACGGCGTCGGCGAAGACGGGATTGAGATCACGGAAGAGGATGCCCGTCTCCGGGAAGTCCTGGTAGGACGCGAGGAGGGCGGTCACATGGTCGGCTGCTGGTGTTGGCACCGGTCAAGCCTAGGCGGTCCCGTGCAGGAGGCCCGCTTTCAGCCCCCTGTCCGGGGCGGCACCGGGGTCCGGAGCGAGTGCCGCGATCGGTTCCGGCGCCGGAAGCGATGCGTCGCCGGACATCGCCTCCGCGACGGCCGTGAGGAAGTGGATCACGGCGCGGCGCTGTGCGGGATCGAGCCCTTCCGCCGCTGCGAACATCCGGTCGTGCACGGCGCCGAGCGCGCGTCGCACCTCCTGGTGGGCCGCGGACGTCGCATACAGCAGCTGCACCCGCCCGTCGACGGCGTGCGCCTCGCGCCGGATGTGCCCGGTCCTGGACAGGCGCGCGAGCAATTTCGCCGTGGCGGCGCTCGAGATGCCCAGGTAGACGCTCAGGTCTTTCGGGCTGACGGGCGTGCGCCGGGCCTCCCCCTGGATCAGGTGCCTGATGGCGAGGAGGTCTGTCTCGTTGACCGCGAGCTGGGCCTGGGCGCGCTGGCGCATCGCGGCATCCGCCGCACGGAACACCCGGAGAGCCGCGAGCACGTCGCGCGGCCTGGTCTCACCCGTCGCACTCGTCGAACGCGCCGCACGCGCAGCACCGCTGACGACAGGGGCCGGCCAGAAGGTCGGCTCCGGCGACGAAGTCGGAGAAGTGGCTCGTTCGGGCATTGCTCCATGCTAGCCTCACATTTAGCTAACTTGGTTAGCAACTTTTACGGGTATGATGACGGGAAGGTCAGGAGGGGCGATGCACGTTGTGGACCACGCGGTCGAACTCGTCGTGCTGCTCGACGAAGCGGGGCGCTCGATCGGCACGGCGCCCAAGAGCACGATGCACGACGCAGACACCGCGCTCCACCTCGCTTTCTCCGTCTATGTCTTCAACCAGCGCGGAGAGGTGCTGATCACCCGGCGTGCGCTCGGCAAGCGCACCTGGCCGGGGGTCTGGACCAACTCGTTCTGCGGGCACCCGCTTCCCGGCGAATCGCAGCAGGACGCCATCGCTCGTCGTGGCCAGTACGAACTCGGCCTCGACCTCGTGGACCTCTTCGTGACCCTGCCGCTGTTCCGCTACCGGGCGACGGATGCGAGCGGCGTCGTCGAAAACGAAATCTGCCCGGTCTACCGGGCGACAGCACACACCAACCCCGTTCCCAACCCCGACGAGGTCGCCGAGTACGTGTGGACAGACCCCGCGACCCTGCGCGCGAGCGCACTCTCCAGTCCCTGGGCGTTCAGCCCGTGGATGGTGCTCCAACTGAAGGAGTTGACATTCGATGCCTGAGATCGCGCACGTCGAAGTAGAGACCGAACTCCAGCGCTTCTTCGCCGCGGCCCGACTGCGGGCGAGCGACTACGGGCAGCACTATGTGGCGCTCTGGGATGCTCTCGAGCATGCGAGCAGCGGCGGCAAGCGGGTGCGACCCGCGCTCGTGCTTGCCGCGTACTCCGGGCTCGGCGGTAAGGACATGTCCCTCGCTGTCCCCGTCGCCGTGAGCTTCGAACTGCTGCACACCGCCTTCGTCATCCACGACGACGTGATCGACCGCGACCTGCACCGGCGCGGCGTCGCGAACGTCGCGGGACGATTCACCGAACGAGCACTTGCGCACGGCGCCGACGACACCCAGACCGGCGCCTGGGCGACCACCGCAGCGATCCTCGCCGGCGATCTCGCGCTGAGCGAGGCCCACCGCGCACTCGCCCTCCTGCCGCTCGATCGCGAACAGCGAGGCCGGCTGCTCGACCTGCTCGACCGGGCCGTCTTCGTGTCGGCCGCCGGCGAACTGGCGGACGTCACGAACACCGTTTCCAAGCATCCGTTGTCGGTCGAGGAGGTCACGTCCACCCTGGAGCAGAAGACCGCCGTCTACTCGTTCGAGGCGCCCCTGATGGCCGGGGCCGTGCTCGCGGAGGCGAGCGCAGAGGCGATCGACGTGCTCGGACGCTTCGGCCGGCTCGTCGGCGTCGCCTTCCAGCTGACCGACGACATCCTCGGCGTGTTCGGAGACCCGGCTCGCACCGGGAAGAGCGTGCTGACCGACCTGCGCGAGGGCAAGCAGACCTCACTGATCTCCTACGCCGGCGCCACGAGCCTCTGGCCCGCGATCGCCCCGTTCGTCGGCAAGAACGACCTCACCGAAGACGAGGCCGGCGAGGCACGCGCGCTGCTCCGGGAGTGCGGCGCCCTGCAGTCCACGGATGAACTCGCGATCGACCACGCCCGCCGGGCCGTCGAGGCCCTCGACACCCCCGCCATCCCGGATGTCCTCAGGCATACCCTGACCCAGCTCGCCGACACCTCCGTGAATCGCGTTCGATGACCGACACCCGGCGCGGCGCGCGCACTACCCCCACGAATCCCGACCTGTCCGTCGCACAGGCAGTGCCCGGCACGTCGAGCGAGCCCGGCCGTCAGGCACCGGCGAGCGGCCCCCAGCTCGAGAAGTACACCGCTGCGGCCCTCGCGAGTGCCGCGCAGGTCATCGGCGCCTATTCGACGTCGTTCGGCCTCGCCTGCCGCCTGCTCGGGCCGAGGGAACGCAGCCAGGTCACCTCGATCTACGCGCTCGTGAGGGTCGCAGACGAAATCGTCGACGGCGCGGCCAGCCAGGCCGGACTCCCGGACGCGGCCCAGCGTGCAGCCCTCGACGGACTCGAGGCAGAGACCCTGCGGGCGATCGAAACCGGCTTCAGCACCAACCTCATCGTGCACGCCTTCGCGGACACCGCCCGGGCGACCGGCATCGATGCCCGGCTCACGGCACCGTTCTTCGCCTCGATGCGGCGCGACCTCGACCCGGCCCCCTTCGACGCCGCCGGCATCGCCGAATACATCTACGGATCCGCAGAGGTCGTCGGGCTGATGTGCCTGCGCTCATTCCTGCAGCAGGCAGAACGCACCGACGAGGAACTCCGGTTGCTCGCGGCCGGGGCCCGCAGCCTCGGCGCGGCCTTTCAGAAGGTCAACTTCCTCCGGGACATCGCCACCGACCGGGATGACCTCGGACGCAACTACTTTCCCGGGGTCAACCTGCTCACCATGACCGACTCCGAGAAGAACCTCCTGCTCGACGACATGGATGCCGACCTCGACGCTGCGGCGCGGTCGTTGCCGTTGCTCCCGCTCGGCAGCCGGCGCGCCGTCGCGACGGCGCACGGCCTCTTCGCGAGCCTCGCGGTCAAGCTCCGCGAGACCCCCGCACGCGCACTATTGAGCACCCGCATTCGGGTGCCGGATCCGGAGAAACTCATGATCGCCCTCGGCGCAGCATTCGGTCCAGGAGCGTGGAAGAAGTGACCCCGCTCTCCACAGGAAGCACTGCAGCACACAGCGAGGGCCACAGCGGTGGCCACACGATCGTGATCGGCGGCGGCATCGCCGGCCTCGCGAGCGCAGCACTCCTCGCCCGCGACGGCCAGCGGGTCACCCTGCTCGAGGCCGGCGACACGCTCGGCGGCCGTGCGGGCACCTGGACGGACCAGGGTTTCCGGTTCGAGACCGGGCCGTCCTGGTACCTGATGCCCGGGGTCTTCGACCATTTCTTCCGGCTCTTCGGCTCGAGTTCCGCCGAGCAGTTCGAACTTCGCCGCCTCGACCCCGGCTACCGGGTGTACTTCGAGGACACAGCAGACCCGATCGACGTCCGTGCGGAACGTGCGGACAACATCGCCCTCTTCGAGAGCATCGAACCGGGAGCGGGGGCCGCCCTTGACCGCTACCTGGACTCCGCGGAGGACACCTACCGGATGGCCGTGAGCCGCTTCCTCTACACGAGCTTCCAGTCGTTCCGACCGCTGCTCGTCCGGGACGTGCTCACCCGCATCGGCCGGCTGGCCCGGCTGCTCCTGCAGCCGCTCGACAAGTTCGTCGCGGGCTTCGTGACAGACCCGCGGCTGCGGCAGGTGCTCGGCTACCCCGCCGTGTTCCTCGGCTCCTCACCCGACCAGACGCCGTCGATGTATCACCTGATGAGCCACCTCGACCTCGCCGACGGCGTGCTCTATCCCCTGGGCGGCTTCACCCGCCTGATCGACAGCATCGCGGACCTGGCCAGGGCCGAGGGCGTCGAAGTGATCACGGGCGCGCGGGTCACGTCCATCACGACCACGCCGGGAACCCGGCCGGGGGCGTCGAAGCGGCTGCGGGCATCCGTCGCCGGGGTCAGCTACGTCGACAGGGCGGGCACCACCGTTCGGCTCGCCGCCGACCGGGTGGTCTCGGCGGCCGACCTGCACCACACCGAGACCGAGCTTCTTCCCGAGCCGCTGCAGAGCTACCCGGAGTCCTGGTGGCAGCACCGGGTGTCCGGGCCGGGCGCCGTGCTCGTGCTGCTCGGCGTGACCGGCGAATTGCCGAAACTGCAGCACCACACCCTCCTGTTCACCAGCGACTGGGGCGAGAACTTCGGCCGCATCTTCGGGAAGACGCCGAGTGTCGCGTCGCCGGCGTCGTTCTACGTGTGCATGCCGAGTGCGACAGACCCCGGCGTGGCGCCGGACGGCTCCTCGAACCTGTTCCTGCTCGTGCCGATCCCGGCGGACCCCGGACTCGGCCACGGCGGCATCGACGGAGCGGGCTCCCCCGCCATCGAGGCGATCGCCGACGACGCCATCGGGCAGCTCGCTGACTGGGCGGGCATCCCCGACCTCGCCGACAGGATCGTCGTTCGCCGCACGATCGGGCCCGGCGACTTCGCCGACGACCTCAACTCCTGGCGCGGCGGGGCACTCGGCCCCGCGCACACCCTCAAGCAGAGCGCGTTCTTCCGCGGCTCGAACGTCTCCTCGAAGGTCGACGGGCTCTACTATGCCGGCGGCACGACGATTCCGGGGATCGGGCTGCCGATGTGCCTGATCAGTGCGGAGATCCTCTTGAAGAGGATGCGCTCGGACACGAGCACGGGACCGCTCGCGGAGCCCCTGCCCCGGCGCGGGAGCGTTCCCGTTCCCGTGCGGGTCACGGTGCCGCTGCACCCGGAATCCGACGGGATCGCCGGATCGGCCGGGCCTGCTGGTTCGTCCGGCGCTTCCGGGTTCGGTGCGCCGAGCGCATCGTGAGCCTGGCCTATCTGCTGAGCCTGCTCGTCTCGCTCGGCGCGATGGTGCTGCTCGACTGGCGGTTCCGGCTGTTCTTCTGGCTTGACGCACGCCGAGCCGCCGCCGTTCTCACGATCGGCGTGGTCTTCCTGCTGGTCTGGGACCTGAGCGGAATCGGCCTGGGCATCTTCTACCGGGGCGAGACCGGGCTGATGACCGGCGTGCAGCTCGCGCCGGAGCTTCCGCTCGAGGAACTCTTCTTCCTCACGTTCCTCTGCTACCTGACGATGAACGCGGTCCACGGGGCAGAACGGATTCTGCACCGCGGGCGGAACGCATGAGTTACGTCCTGCTCGACCTGGTCTTCCTCGGCGGAGCCCTGCTCGTCACGTTCACGGCGGTGCTGGTGCGGCGCCGTCAGCTGTCGCGCCAGAACGTCTGGGCCGTTTGCGTCGCCCTCGTCGTCGTGCTGCTCCTGAGCGCGGTCTTCGACAACGTGATGATCGGCGTCGGCCTGGTCGCCTACGACCCCGCACGGATCTCCGGGCTGAAGATCGGCCTCGCTCCGATCGAAGACTTCGCCTATCCCGTCGCCGTCGCACTCCTGCTCCCCGCGCTCTGGACCCTGTTCCCCGCGCGAAGGGCCCCGGGCTGGGACCCGGGCGGACGCCGGCAGCACGACGGAAGCGCGCCGGGCGCCGGTGCCGATACCGGCACCGATCCGGGTACCGTTACAAGTACAAACACAGGCACAGGCACTGGCACTGGCGGCACACACACCAGCACCGGCGCGAACAACAGCACCAGCACCAGCACCCGATCGTCCGGAGGGAACCGATGAGCAACATCCGCCCGACGACGCTCTGGAAGACCAGGCAGGTGCTGCTGTCGTCGCGTCCGCTCAGCTGGATCAACACGGCGTACCCCTTCGCGGCCGCGTACATCGTGACGACCGGTCGGGTCGACGCGCTGCTCGTCGTCGGCACGCTGTTCTTCCTGATTCCATACAACCTGCTGATGTACGGGATCAACGACGTGTTCGACTACGAGTCCGACCTGCGCAACCCGCGGAAGGGCGGCGTCGAGGGTGCGATGCTCGACCCGGCCCTGCACCGCACGGTGCTGCTGTCCGGGATCGTCACGGCGGTCCCCGTGCTCGGCGCAATGCTCGTGCTGGCCGGCACCGGGCATCCGCTGTCCTGGCTCGTGCTCGCGGTGAGCCTTTTCGCCGTTGCCGCGTACTCCGTGCCGGTGCTCCGGTTCAAGGAACGTCCGGTCGTCGACTCCGTGACCTCGAGCACGCACTTCGTGAGCCCTGCGGTCTATGGACTCGTCGTGGCCGGCGCGGTCTGGACGCCGGGACTGGTCGCCGTGCTCGCCGCGTTCTTCCTCTGGGGCATGGCCAGCCATGCCTTCGGCGCCGTGCAGGACGTCGTGCCGGACCGGGAGGGCGGAATCGCCTCGATCGCGACCGCGCTCGGCGCCGCGCGCACGGTGCGCCTCGCGATCGGCTGCTGGGCCGCTGCCGGACTGCTGATGCTCGCGACGGGCTGGCCCGGCCTGCTCGGGGCCGTGCTCGCCGTGCCGTACATCGCGGCCGCGTGGCCGTTCCGGTCGGTGAGCGACGCGCGCGCCGAGACCGCGAACGCCGGCTGGAAGCGGTTCCTG
Source organism: Cryobacterium sp. 10I5 (assembly GCF_035019865.1). Classification (NCBI taxonomy): domain Bacteria; kingdom Bacillati; phylum Actinomycetota; class Actinomycetes; order Micrococcales; family Microbacteriaceae; genus Cryobacterium; species Cryobacterium sp. 10I5. Next base: position 2,380 of record NZ_JASJVI010000041.1, on the reverse strand, counting down.
TGGCTGAACTTCTTCTCCGGCTTCTGTGTGACGATGCTGCTGATCGTCTGGGCGCTGTTCTGAGCCCTGCGCGGCGGTGCGGCTTCTCGCGTCGTCTCGGCGCGGTGCACGTCAGTGGGGTTGGCCGCGGCGGACGGCGAAACGCAGGACCACAGCGCCGCTGAGGCTCCCCCGGCCTCACGCGTGCCCTCGTCCTGCGTTTCGCGTGGGCGCTGGCGAGAACCCGACGCCGGGCGCCACCCGACGCGCGCCGAGCGGATGCTTCGGCAGTGGCATCCGCCCGGCCGCCGCCTCTTTCGAAACGCAGGACCAGAGCGCCGCAGAGGCTCCCCAGGCCTCACGCGGGCCCTCATCCTGCGTTTCGCACGTGCGCCGCTGAGTAGATGCCGGATCGCCGGCATCCGCACCCGCGCACCTGGTCGTAGAGTCGAGGGATGGAACCCCTGACGACGGCGCGCGTGGACAGCTGGGCGTGGGCCGTGCGGATGTTCAAGACCCGGTCGCTCGCCACAGCCGCGTGCCGGGCCGGTCACGTCAGGGTGAACGGCGAACGGGCGAAATCGGCGCAACCGGTGCACATCGGAGACGAGGTGCGGGTGCGGTCGAGCGGGTTCGACCGGGTGCTCGTCGTCTCGAAGATCGTGAACAAGCGGGTCGGCGCGCTCGTCGCCGCCGAGTGCTTCGTGGACAAGACCCCGCCGCCCCCGCCGCGCGAGGAGGTCGCGCTCGTCCCGATGCGGGACCGCGGCGCCGGGCGTCCGACCAAGCGGGAACGCCGCGACATCGACAAACTGCGCGCGACCGAGCGACTCGACCCCGAGGACTGGCCGGAGAACGACTGACCCTCCCCCGGCATCCGTTCGCCGCCGCCCGCTCGGTCAGGGCGCGAGGTCGGGGAGGGTGCTGATTCCGAAGTGCTCGCGCAGCGCGAGCGCGGCGGCGAACCAGCCGTTCATGCCGTGCACGGCAGGGCCGGGTGGGGTCGAGGCCGAGCAGAGGTAGAGCCCGGGGACGGGCGTGCGCCACGGCCGGGTGGACACCACCGGTCGCTTGACGAGCTGCCTCAGTGAGACAGCGCCCCCGAGGATGTCGCCGCCGACGAGGTTTGGATTTCCCGCTGCGAGCTCGGCGGGCGAGTGGCGCGCGGTAGCGAGGATCGTGTCGCGGAATCCCGGCGCGAAGCGTTCGACTTCGCGCACGATCGGGAGGACCGGGTCGCCGTCCCAACCGACCGGAACGTGCGTGTACGCCCACAACACGGCCTTCCCTGCCGGCGCGCGGCTCGCGTCGAGCACACTCGGCTGGGCGAGCAGAAGGAACGGATGCCGCGGCGAGCGTCCCCCGGACACCAGCCGTTCCGCGCGTTCGACGTCGACCCTGCTGCCGCCGAGGTGCACGGTCGGCGCGAGGGCGAGCAGCGGGTTCGTCCACGGCACCGGGCCGGACAGGGCGAAGTCGACCTTGGCGACGCCGGTGCCGTAGCGGTAGCGGCGAAGGGCACGCCGGTAGCCGTCCGGCAGCGCGGGCCCCGCGAAGCGGTCGAGGAAGACCGTCGAGGTGTCGAGCAGTGTCACCCTGGCCGGGTCGAGGTCGCCGGGCCCGCGGACCTCGGTGTCCAGTCGCAGTGTGCCGCCGTGGGCGAGCAGGTCGGCGACGAGCGCGTCCGCGATCGCCTGGGCACCGCCGACCGGGTATCCCCAGCCGGCGGCGTGCGCCTCCGCCGCGAGGAGCAGCCCGGCCCCCGCCTGCGCGAGTGCGGGCTGGCGGCCGGGAGCGTGCGCGGCCACGCCGGAGAGGAGGGCCGGTGCGTCGGGGCCGTGGAACAGCATCCGCCCGGCGGGGGTGCCGAGGGCGAGCACGCGGAGGCCGTATTCGAGGGCGGCGCGCGGGTCGTCCGGCCAGCGCAGCAACTGGTGGCCGGTGAAGGCGACGACGCCCTCGATGCGGTCGACGAGGGGCCGGAGCAGCCGGGTCCAGGCCGGGCCGTCACGGCCGAGGCCCGCGGCGGTGCGGTCGAGGTCACGGTAGGCGATAGCGGCGCGGTGCGCATCGAGCGGATGCGCGTACGACACCTCGGGGATCACGAACGGCACCCGCTCGCTGAGCCCGAAGGCGCGGAAGAACGGGGAGGCGAGGGCTGCGGGGTGCACCGCCGAGCCGAGATCGTGCCGGAAGCCGGGCAGGGTGAGCTCGCCGGTGCGGAGGCCGCCGCCGGCCGTTGCGGCCCGCTCGGTGACGGTCACGGAGAGGCCGGCCCGCGCGCAGACGACCGCGGCGGCGAGGCCGTTCGGGCCGGCCCCGACCACGTTGACGTCAGGCACGGAACCCCGCTCTCGGAGGGTGCACTGCCCTGAGGTGTCGCATATCGACGTTCCCGGGG